>JASFUL010000113.1:0-12138 GCA_050050315.1 Gemmatimonadota bacterium | reverse complement strand
AACCCCCGCATCCGTAACCCGGAGCCGGTCGCGGCGTATCCAGAGGCCGTGTCTTCGACGCCCACCCGCACCCCGTACCCATGATCCCGCATCGACTCGGACCCGTCGTCCTCGCGCTCCTCGCGACCGGTCTCCCCGGAGCCGCGTCCGCCCAGGACCCGACTCCCCCATGCCAAGCGCCCGAGCACCGTCAATTCGACTTCTGGGCCGGCGAATGGGACGTCTACCGCCCCGACGGCCAGCAGGCGGGGCACAACACGATCACGGTGGAGATGAACGGCTGCGTCCTGCACGAGAGCTACGACGGAGGCGGGGGCTACCACGGCGAGAGCTTCAACGCCTGGGACGCCGGACGCGGCGTCTGGCATCAGACCTGGGTGGACAACGGCGGACTCCTGCTGCGGCTCGAGGGTGGCTTCTCCGACGGCCAGATGGTCCTGGAAGGCCGGACCGTGGGGGCGGACGGCGCGGAGTCCATGCACCGGATCACCTGGTCCCGGATCGACGGCGACTCCGACAGGGTCCGTCAGCTCTGGGAGACGTCGCGGGACGGAGGGGAGACGTGGAGCGTGGCGTTCGACGGAGAGTATCGGCGGGTCGGCTCCTGAGCCGACCTTCCGCCACCGTCTCGACCCCCTTCAACGCCCGCCCAGCCACGCCTCCCTGAAGGCCGCCTCGTCGCCCGTCGGGCGGGCGACGGGAACCACGCGGAGCGCGGGGTCCTCCTGCAACGCCACCGTCGCGCTCCGGCGCCTTCCGCGGGAACGGAAGACCACCTCGACCCGGTCGCCCGGCGCGTGCCCCTCCAGGGCCCTCTCCAGCTCCCGGGCGTTCCGCACCGGAGTCCCCCCGACGGAGAGGACGAGGTCCCTCCGGTCCACCCCCGCCTCGTAGAGGGGGGTCCCCCGGAGGGTGGGCGCGACGACCTGAAGGCCCTCGCGGCCGGGGCGCAGGGCCGTGCGATGCAGGATCGGCGTGCCCGGATTCGCCCGCTCCATCCGGAACCCGGCGCGGGCGAGAAGCGTGGCGTAGTCGAGCACTTCCCTCCCCCGCACGTACCGGTCGAAGAACTCCGCGGCGAACGCCCGGTCTCCGGTGACGCGGCCGAGCACCGCTTCGAGGTCCTCCACCGTGTAGGGACGCCGGACGGTGCCGTGCTCCCGCCAGACCTCGCGCATGAAGTCGTCGAGGTCGAGGTCGGGGAAGCGCGTGCGGAGGGCGAGGTCGAGCCCCAGGCCCAGGATCGAACCCCACGTGTAGTAGCTGACGAAGGTGTTCTCGTGGTTCGTCGGATCGACGCTGGTGGCGGCGTCCACGAAAGGCGCCTGCATGCTCATTTCGACCGGGCTGAAGTAGCGCCTTCCCGGCGCGTTGATGACGAAGTCGAGGGAGCCGGCGATGCGACGCGCGTAGTCCTCGCGGGAGATCACCCCGGCCCGGACCAGGGAGAGGTCGTCGTAGTAGCTCGTGAAGCCTTCCCCGAACCAGAGCTCGCGGCTCATGTTCGCCTCCTCGAAGTCGAACGGCTCGAGGGAGGCCGCCCGGATGCGCTCCATGTTCCAGGAGTGGAAGAACTCGTGGGCGGCCGTGCCCAGCAGGCCCGTGCTCGCTCCCGCGAGGCTCGCCGTGCTCGTCAGCACGGTCGAGTTGCGGTGCTCCATCCCGTCGCCGTCGGCCCAGGGGAGGTAACAGGCCAGGAAGGTGTACTCGCCGTGGTCGAAGTCCGGCAGCTCGCCGAACACGTCCCGCTCCGCGAGGACCACCGACCGGAGGTCACGTACGAAGGCGTCCAGCTCGGCCTCGGTCCCCAGGTGGTGCATCGCGACGCGGATACGGCGTCCGTCGACCGTCCACTCCCTGAGGTCGAAGTCACTCACCTCCACCGGCGAGTCGAAGAAGTAGGCGTGGTCCGGCGCCGTGAAGACCGCCGTCGCGCCGTCGGGCGCGGGGGCTGCGGGAACCAGCTGCGTCGCCACCCTCCAGCCGCTCCCTTCCGGAATCCGGACGGTCAGCTCGACGGGTCGCTCGAACTGGCCGCGGGCCCACATGAACGTGGCCGGGACGTTCAGGTGGGCATGGCTCGCGTCGATACCCGAGTACGTCCCGTCGGCGCGGTCGGCGAAGAGTCGGTACGTCACCTCCACCGAGCCGTCGTGTCCGGAGACGTCCCACTGGTGGGGGTTGGGACGGCGTACGTCGACCTCTCCTCCCCGGCCATCCGTGGCATGGAAGTCGTATACGTTCTTCGCGAACTCGTGGAGCGCGTACCGCCCGGGCGAGGTTCGGCTCATGCGCACCTCGAGGGTGGATCCGGGCGCCAGCTCGTCCCAGCGGACCGTGACGGTCGCCTCGTGGTGCGCCCGGTTGGAGAAGCCGATCTCGTAACGGACGGGGCTCTGGGCCCGGACCGGCGTCCACGCGGCCGCCAGAAGGACGGTGCTCGCCACCAGGCGGCGGGCCCCGACGAGGCGCGGGGGGAAACGGAGGAAACGGTCCCGGCGGAGAGGCTTCGGCATGGTCCTTCCAGTGGGTTGCAGGCGAACGGTCGGCGACGGCCGGCAAGGTACCGAAGGCCGCGTGGGGAGGCTATGTTGGCCACCCGGAAGCGGCCGCCCTCCCGGCCCCCGCCGGACAGTCGCCGGCACCCCGTCCATCCCAGGAGAGCGACCCGCGTGACGCGCAGCACCGAGCTCCCCGTCGACGAGCTGGAGCGCCGCCTGGGCGGCGCCCGAGGTCACGCGCCGAGCCGCCTCGAGCGGGACGTCCCCCTGGCGCCGATGACCACCTTCCGGATCGGGGGCTCCGCCGACCTGCTCTACCGGGCCCGAACGCCGGACGAGCTCGCCGAGGCGGTGACGGTGGCGCGGGAGACGGGGGTGCCCTGGTTCCTCCTCGGGAGGGGGGCCAACATCCTGGTGTCGGACCGGGGGTTCCGGGGCCTGGTCATCCGGAGCGAGGTCGGTGGGATCGACTTCCTCGACGACGGGGTGACCGTGCGGTCGGGGGCGGGGGTGGAGACGTACACCGACCTCATCGAGGCCACCGTCTCCCGGGGTCTCGGAGGGCTCCACCACTACGTCGGCATCCCGAGCACCGTGGGCGGCGCCCTCTGGCAGAACCTCCACTTCCTCTCCCCCGCGCCGGAGCGGGAACGTACCTGCTTCGTCGAAGAGGTCGTCGATTCCGCGGACCTCCTGACGGAAGAGGGCGAGAGGAGGCGGGTCGGCGTGGAGTACCTCGAGTTCGGCTACGACGACTCGATCCTCCACCACCGGGAGGACGTGGTGCTCTCGGTCGACTTCCGGCTCGTCCCGACCCCCGAGACCGAGCTCCGCCGGGTCATGCGCGAGAACCTCGAGTGGCGCGACGACCGGCACCCCGACCTGTGGCTCTATCCGTCGGCGGGCTCGATCTTCCAGAAGATCGAGGGGGTGGGGGCGGGTCGGCTCGTCGACGAGTGCGGTCTGAAGGGGTACGTCCATCCGAGCGGTCGGGCGATGATCTTCCACCGCCACGCGAACATCGTCGTGAACCTCGGCGGGGCGCGCGCCTCCGACGTGGTCGAGCTGATCGACCTCGCCCGCGAGACCGTGCTGCGGGAGACCGGCCGCGAGCTGACGCCGGAGATCGGGTTCGTCGGCGACTTCTGACCCCTCGCGTCCCCGGCTCACGCGCCGCCCTCCCCGAGGCCGGCCCCGTTCCTCAGCGACGCGCCAGCCGCTCCAGGAGCGCGGGGTCCACGACGTGTCCTCCGGGCCAGGTGACGATCCTCCGGTCGATCCCCCACCGCGCCAGCCGCTCCGCCTCGTCGTCCTCGGCGCCGGCCCGGCGCGTGCGGTCGGCCTCGCCGCGCACGGAGACGAGCTCCAGGCGTCCCAGGCGCTCCCGGGCCCGGTCCTCCGGGAGGTCCGGCGGCACGGTGTCACCCCACGCCACCAGGCGCTCGGGGAGCCAGCTCCCCAGCACGGTCCACCGGAACGCCGTGGCCACGCCCTGGGAGAAGCCGAGGACCGTCAGGTGGACCCGTTCACGGGCAGTCCCCTCCAGCAACCGGGCCGCCAGCACGTCCAGGTAGCCCACGTAGTCGGCGATCTCACGCTCCCGGTCGTCCCGCGTCATCCAGCTGGCCCCCACGACGCTGTGGGGGCCGTGGCGACCCGTCTCCCGCTCCACATAGAAGCGGGAGAGGCCTTCCGGGGCCACCAGCAGACGCCGCCCGTCCGCCAGCCCGCGGAAGCGACGCAGGAAGCGACCGGCGAGCTGCCGGTAGCCGTGCAGGACGATCCAGACCTCTTCCGCCCCCTCGGCCGACGTCGGGCCCAGGGCGTGGTAGCGGGCGGTCCGGGACACCCGGATGTGATGCACGCGTGGCGCCCCGGTCATGCCGCCACCCACCGCCAGACCGTGTAGGCCACCGTGGCCACGTGGGCCACCAGGAACACGATCAGGGCCCGCCGGGGCCCCTTCCGGTCCACGACCCCCAGGCCTTTCCACGCAACGACGGCGGCCGGGGCCGCGAGCCACCCCAGCCGGGGCGCGAAATAGCGCGCCACTCGGGGAATCGTGTCGAAGAGGGGGGACGGTCCCACGAGCACCCCGAGCCCGCGCAGCGCCGCACCGAGCCCGAGGGGGACGAGGGCCATCGCCGCCGGCGCCACCAGCAGCGCGTTGAGGAAGAACAGGCTCCCCGCCCGCGTCTCGATCCAAGGGGCGTGGTCGCCGTCGGAGGGTCCCGGATCCGGGTCGATCGTCCGCCGGTCAGGCACCGGGATCCCTCGCCCCCCGGGCGGCGGCCTCGAAGATCGCGTCCAGGCGCTCCAGCCGCTGCCGTTCGTCCCGGAGCTCGAGAAACGCCTGTTTCCATTCCGGCTGGATGCGGAGGGTGGCGGCCAGCACGAAGGAGAGCTCCGAGCCCGTGTCCATGGCGGGAACGACCTCCTCGGCCGCGCCGTCCCCCTCTCCCACGATCTGGACGGCCGACTCGAAGAGCTGGAGCGAACGGCGCCGCTGCGCCCGGAGCGCGGCGTGGTCGGGATCCGGGCGATCCTCGTACGGCTCGACCACCGCCTCGTAGAAGGGTTCGCCCGACTCGATCCCGTCCTGAAGCGCGAAGCGCCCCACCCCGAGCGCGAGAATCAGCGACCGGCCGTCCGGCAGGGGCTGGAAGCTCTGGATCTCGGCCACGCACCCCACCCGTCCGTCCTCGCACAGAAAGGGCCCCGCACGGTCCGCGTCGTGGTAGATCAGCCCGAAGCGCCGATCGTACTCCAGGCAGCGGGCGACCATTCGGCGATAGCGGGGCTCGAAGACGTGCAGCGGAAGGCGTGCTTCCGGGAAGAGCACCACGGGCAGGGGGAAGAGCGGAAGGCGGTACACGCTCAGCTCCTCGCCGGGGACGGGAGCTCGTCCTCGATCACGATCCTGCGCAGCTCCCGGCCGAACCGATGCCGGATGCGGACGAGCAGGAGCGCCGCGACCGCCCCGAGCCCGGCCACGAGCCCCCACCACAGCCCCACCGCGCCCGCCCCGAGACCGAACCCGACCCAGAGCGAGACCGGAAAGCCCACTCCCCAGAAGCCGAGGACGCCGATCACCATGGGCGCCCGTGTATCCCCGATTCCCCGCAGCACGGCGGACCCGACGACCTGCAGGCCGTCGAACACCTGGAACACGCCGGCGATGGGGATGAGCATCACGGCCAGCGCCAGAACCTCACCGTCCGACGTGTACACGCGAGCCAGGAGGCCGGGGACGGTCAGGAACACCAGGGCCGTCGTGGTCATGAACGCCGCCCCCGTGAGAAGCCCGGCTCCGGCGGCGCGCCGCGCCCCGGGCGTGTCGGTCCGCCCCACCGCCCGGCCCACGAGCACGGCGGTGGCCTGGGAGACCCCCACCGGCACCATGAAGGTGAGCGCCGCCAGGTTGAGGGCGACCTGGTGGCTCGCCATGGCGATCGTGCCGAACCACCCCATGAGGAGCCCCGTGACGGCGAACGCCCCGAACTCGAGGGAGAACTGCGCCCCGATGGGGGCGCCGAGGCCCAGCATGCGGAGCAGCGCGTCCCGGCGGAGGACCTGGGGGCGGAAGGGGCGCAGGTGCGGGCGGAGGGCGGCCCAGGCCGCCGCCAGGACCCCCATCGCCATGAGCCAGCGACTGAGGGACGACGCGCCCCCCGCCCCCATCGCGCCCAGTGGCGGGGCTCCGAGGTTTCCGTACACGAGCACCCAGTTGAAGCCCACGTTGGCGAGGTTGGCCAGCGCGATGGTCCAGACGATCGGCGCCAGCCGCCCCATGGCCTGGAGGGTCTGGCGGAACACGATGTAGACGTAGAACGGCAGGATCCCGGGCGCGGCCATCCGGGCGTATCCGACGGCCACGGGAATCACGTCCGGCGGCTGTCGGAAGAGGATCAGGACCCAGCGGGCGGGAAGCACCAGGAGCGTCGCCAAGACCGCCAGCCCGGCCGCCAGCAGGATCCCCCGCTGAAGGCCGCGAGCCAGGCTCTCGGCGTCTCCCGCCCCGATGGCCTGGCTGACGATGGGGTCCAGCGCGAAGAGGGTGCCCATCCCGAAGACGGTCGCGCTGAAGAAGTACAGGTTGCCCAGAGCCACCGCCGCGAGGTCCGTGGGCGAGACGTGACCCACCATGATCGTGTCCACGACGCCCATGAGCATCATGCCGACCTGGACCGTAACGACCGGAATCGCGAGCGCGACGAGCTCCCGCAGCTCGTCCATCCTCGGGACCATCTCCCGCGCGCCCACCCCGCCGAGCCCCTTCACCCGTCGACACCACTCCACCGCCCGGCCGGGCGCGGCCGGACGGTCCTCCTCAGCGGGGCGCGCCCGGAGGGCACCCGTCCCGCCGTCGTGAGTCGGTGATCTGGAGGATCTTCCAGCCCTGGTCGGTCCTGACGAGCTGGAACGCGTTCACGCCGCAGTGGCTGAACTCGCCGTCGGCGAAGAAGGCGTACGGGGTCCACGCCGTGGCGAGGGGGCCGTCGACCTTGACGTCCGCGGGCCCCAGGCGCTCGTCGAGGTCGACCGTGGCCGACCCGACGCCCCGGACGAACTCCTCGATCGACGACCCGTGGACCACGGGGCGCCCGTCCTGGATCGCGGTGCTCGCGAGCCGCGCGTCCGGGTGGAAGACGGCCGCGAGGGCCGCGGTGTCCTTGGCCGCCATGGCCTCGAACAGCGCATCGACGGTGGACATCACCTCCACGGCCTGGTCCGCGGTCTGGTCCGCCCGGACGGCTCCCGGGCCGGCGGACGTGGGCACGCCTCGGCCTCGATCCAGAGCCAGGCCGAAGCCACCGACCAGCAGAATGCCCGCGATCAACGCTCGCATGTCACGGCTCCTCGCCCTCCGGTTCCTCGCTCTCGCCCGCCGGCGCCTCTCCGGGAGCGCTCTCCGGACCGCTCGTCGGCTCCCCGGCACCCGGCGGGCCCGACTCCCCCGGGCCCCGCAGCATCCGGTCCCGTCGGATCTCCTGCACCAGCGACCGCAGGTCCCGGTCGTCCGCCCGGATGGTGGGTTGGCTCTTCTCGTCCACGGACAGCATGCCGACGAAGGTGCCGGGCCATCCGAGCCAGAAGGCGAAGAAGCGCTTGATCCCGCGCTCCCCGCGCCGTCTCATGTCGACGTAGACCCAGTTGGCCAGGACCCAGAGAATCAACCCGACGATGGCCTCCATCGTCCTCCTCCCGGTCGTCCCTCCCACATCCGCTCCCGCCCGGGAACTTCGCCCCGGCCGGGTGTTCGTCCAAGTCCCCCGCTCCGGAAAGGCGTCCGGAATCGGGGGCGTCCTTCCAACCCGCCCCCCCCCGGGGCGCAGCCGCCGATCGGGGGGGATTGCACGACGGCCGTCGGCCCTCGATCATCCCGTGCCGGGCCCGCGGGCCCGGAGCGCCCGCGAATCGTCTCCCCGCGCCGAGGTGCCCTCCGTGCCCCCCTCCGACGGATCCTCCCCGGGTGGCCGGATCCTCGCGCTGTGGCGACGTCTGGACCCGGTCCCCGGCGGACGTTGGCTCTTCCACCGGATCCTCTGGCGGCAGGTGCCGTACTCCGGCTCCACCGGCGCCAAGATCGTCACCCTCGAGCCCGGCCGGACCGTGGTCGAGCTCCCGGACCGCCGCCGGGTCCGCAACCACCTCCGTTCGGTTCACGCCGTGGCCCTGGCGAACGTGGGTGAGCTGGCGTCGGGGATCGCCATGCTCACGGCCCTCCCCCGGAACGTCAGGGGCATCGTGGTCCGGATGGAGGTGGAGTTCACGAAGAAGGCCCGTGGGACCGTGTGGGCGTCATCCCGCGTCGACGTGCCCGAGGTCCGGTCGGCCCTCGAGCACCCGGTCTCGGCCGAGATCCGGGACGGGAACGACGAGCGCGTGGCCCGGGTCCGCGTGGTGTGGCGCCTGGCGCCCCGGGAGGGGTCGTGACCCCCACGCCGGGCGGCGGTGCCGGCACGCCGGCGCCGCTCGAGACGCCGTTCACCCGGGACGCTGGCGTGGAGGTGCCCCTGTTGTGTGGACCCATGTACCCCTGCTCGAATCCCGAGCTGGTGGCGGCCGTCTCGGAGGCCGGCGGCCTCGGCGTCCTCCAGCCCGTCAGCCTCACGTACGTGCACGGCCACGACTTCCGCGAGGGGATCCGCCTGATCCGGCGGCTCACGGCCCGTCCGGTGGGGATGAACGCCCTCATCGAGGCGTCGTCGAAGACCTACCGTCGGCGGATGGAGGGGTGGATCGACACCGCGCTCGAAGAGGGCGTGCGCTTCTTCGTGACGTCCCTGGGCAAGCCCGATTGGGTGGTCGAGCGCGTCCACGCGGTCGGGGGCAGAGTGTACCACGACGTCACCGAGCGAAGGTGGGCCCTCAAGGGTCGCGACTCCGGGGTCGACGGCTTCATCGCCGTGAATCGGCGGGCCGGCGGCCACCCCGGTCCGCTGGAAGCGCGAGCGCTCCTGGACGAGGTCGGAGATCTCGGGGTCCCCGTGGTGTGCGCCGGCGGGATCGCCACCCCGGCCGGGGTGGTCGCCGCCCTGGACATGGGGTACGCCGGGGTCCAGATGGGCACGCGCTTCATCGCCACGCACGAGTGCCGGGCGTCGACTCCCTACAAGGAGGCGATCCTCGACGCCGGGGCGGAGGACATCGTGCACACCGAGCGCATCACCGGCGTGCCCGTCGCCGTCATCGGGACGCCCTACGTCCGGGGGCTCGGCACGGAGGTGGGGCCGCTCGCCCGCTGGCTGCTGCGCCACCGGCGCACGAAGCATCTGGCGCGCACGTTCTACGCCCTCCGGTCCGTCTGGCAGCTCAAGCGCGCCTCGCTGGACGAGGGCGCGTCGAGGGAGTACTGGCAGGCCGGGAAGTCGGTCGAGGAGGTGGACGAGATCCTCCCGGCGTCCCAGATCGTGGACGACGTGCGCCGCGCCATCCTGGAACGCTGAGCCTGCCTCCGGTGTCCCGGCGGAAGACCGATCCCTTCCATCGCAAGGCGCATCCCTGCAACTCCGCCGACCTCCGGGCGGGGCGCCGGGATCTGGCACCGCTCTTGCTCCTGTGATGGTGGACACCCGGATGCTCCCCGAGCGCCGGGCCGAACACGATCACCGTGCAAGGTTGACGGCAATGCGCAACGATATCGCGAGAGGCGGAACCGCGCTGGTCCTCGCGGCCTTCCTGACGGCAGGGGCGGCCGGCTGCGCCAGCATGAGCCAGCAGGAGAAGGGCGCCGTGATCGGCGCCGCGGCGGGGGGCGCGGTGGGCGGCGTGGTCGGGAACCAGGCCGGCTCGACCACGAAGGGCGTGCTCATCGGCGCCGTGCTCGGTGGGGCCGCCGGTGCCGTGATCGGCCACCAGATGGACGAGAAGGCCGACGAGCTCGAGGACGACCTCCCGAACGCCACCGTGGAACGCGTCGGGGAGGGGATCCTCGTCACGTTCGATTCCGGCATTCTCTTCGACTTCGACTCGTCGCGGCTCCGCGCCGAAGCCAGGGCCAACCTGTCGGACCTGGCCTCCGTCCTCGGCGAGCGACGGGAGGACTACGAGCTCCTCATCGCGGGTCATACCGACGCGGTCGGCTCGGACGACTACAACGAGGCGCTCTCGGAACGGCGCGCCCGTTCCGCGGCCGACTACCTGATGACCCAGGGGATCCCGCCGTCGAGGATGAACCTCGTGGGACTCGGCGAGAGCGAGCCCGTGGCCACCAACGAGACCGAGGCGGGCCGCCAGGAGAACCGGCGCGTCGAGGTGGCGATCTACGCCAGCGAGGAATACAGGGCCGAGATCGAGGAGAGGTACGGGGGAGGCGACTGAGCCCCCGGCCGGTCAGTCCTCCTCGGGCCCCTGGAAGCCCGGGGCCTCGGCCCCCGCGAGGATCTGGAGCGCCCGGGGCTCCACCTTCCAGGAGGCCGGGGTCCCGCCGATCGGCTCGCCGTCCACGTTGAACGGCATGCGGGGCCGGGAGCGCACCGAGACGGCCCTCGCCCGACGGTGGACGGTCAGCTCGTGGTCGAGGTGCTTCCCCATCAGGCAGCGGGGGGCGAAGCCCGCCAGCCCCGACATGGGGGCGTGCCGCACCACGACGACGTCCAGGAGACCGTCGTCCAGGCGGGCCGCGGGCGCGATCGGGATCCCGCCCGCCACGGTCCGTCCGTTGGCGACGACCACGTTCAGGGCTTCCACCGTCTCGGGCTCGCCGCCGTCCACGGTGAGCTCGATCCGGTACGCCTCGGGATCGGGCAGGAGATCGACGGCGCCTCGGAGGTAGGCCAGAGGGCCCCAGCTCCGCTTCCGCTCGGACGTGACCCGCTCGTCGACCTCCCCGCTGAATCCCCCGGCCGAGACGTTGACGCAGCTCCGCTTCTCACGCTCCGTCTCGACGTGCACCACGTCGGTCCAGTGGGGGGTGAGCTCCCCGAAGCGATCGAGCGTCTCCTCGAGATCGAGGGGGAGGCCGAGGGCCCGGGCGAGGTCGTTCCCCGTCCCCAGGGGAATGACCGAGAGCACGATCTGGCGGCGGGTCTCCTCGTCGGTCTGCATGAGCCCGTCCACCACCTCGTTCACGGTGCCGTCGCCGCCGACGGCGACCACCCGGCGGAATCCGCGCTCCGCCCCGGCGCGGGCGAGGAGGCTGGCGTCGAGGCGCTCCCCGGTGATCCGGATGTCCGGCTCGCCCAGGGCGGGGTGGTGCCGGATGGTGGAGGCGACCCGGGAGAGGTCGTCGGCGCCGCCGCTGTGCGGATTCACGATGGCCAGGGTTCGCATAGGAGACTCTCGATGCAACGGACGTGCTAGCAGGCCGTCGTCCCCGCCGCCCGGCGGGGATCCGTCATCCCTTCCCCCCCTCGTAGGTCCATGCGGCCGCGAGCGTCGCCACGAGTCCGAGGGCCAGCAGTCCGCGGGCCAGCGGCAGGAAGAGCGGCGGCAGCACCAGCACCGGCACCAGCTCCCGCAGCAGGAGATCGACGACCCACGCGCCGGCCACGTAGGCGAGAGTCACGAGGACCAGTCGACGGACACGCATGGACCCGAAGGTGCGGCCCCGGCTCGTGCCGCGAAACCCTACAGGCAGCTCCGCACCGCCCAGCGGTCGATCCTCCAGACCAGAAGGCACCGGTACCGGAAGGCCCAACGCTGGCTCTCCCGGCTCCGCACGTCGACCCAGGCGGTCGTCTCGCTGTCCCACCGCGGAAAGGACAGGGCCACCACCGCCGCCCGCCGCCCGGTCGGCACGTGGACCTCCTCCAGCCGCTCGTTCCAGCGGCACTCGGACACCGGAGCGACCGGATGGGGCAGCCCCTCCATCCCGCGCAGGAGCGGCCCGGAGGGATTCCATTCCTCCCCCCGCTCCTGCTGCCCCACCGGAACCTCGTGCCGCCGTCCGGCCGCCAGACAGACGACGCCGAACGGCTCGTCCCGGGCCGGGTCCGGAGCGTAGTGCTCCACGATGTAGCGCGCCGTGGCCCGATACACCGCCTCCTCGGCCACCCGCCCTCCCCGCGGAGCCCATCCGCTGGGCGCGCTCCCGCACGCCCCGGCCACGAGGAGTCCGACGGCCAGCGGGCCGACCGTCGAGAGACGACCCCGGGACCCGGGGCGGAGGGACGTTGGAGGGGACGGAGACATC
>JASFUL010000112.1:0-12196 GCA_050050315.1 Gemmatimonadota bacterium | reverse complement strand
ACGCCGACTGGTACGCCAGCAGCCCGAAGGCGGCGGCGTGGGACTTGGGGAAGCCGAACTCGCTGAAGGCCACCACCTGGGAGAAGACGGTGCGGGCCGTCTCCTCGTCGACACCCCGTTCCGCCGCACCCCGCCGGAAGGCCTCCCAGTGCGACGTCATGGCCTCCCGGGAGCGCTTGCGGCTCATGGCCCGCCGGAGGCTCTCGGCCTGGCCGTCGCTGAAGCCCGCCAGCGCCTGGCACACCTTGAGCACCTGGTCCTGGAAGATGATCACGCCCAGCGTCTCCTCGAGGGCCTCCTCCAGCAGAGGGTGGTCGTAGGGGACCCGGAAGTCGGGGTTCTCCCGGAGGAGCTCCCGGCGGCGGACGTAGGGGTTCACCGCGCCGCCCACGATGGGACCGGGCCGCACGATGGCCACCTGGACGGCCAGGTCGGCGAGGTTCCGGGGCCGCACACGCCGGATCATCTGGATCTGCGCCCGGCTCTCGACCTGGAAGAGCCCCACCGTGTCGCCGCTGCAGATCCGGTCGTAGACCGCCTCGTCCTCGAAGTCGATGCGGGACAGGTCGGGCGGTCCTTCCTCCGGGTGGCGCTCGGCGATGAGGTCGACGGCGTCCTCGACCAGCGACAGCATCCCCAGCGCCAGGAAGTCGATCTTGATGAAGCCCGCGTCCTCGCACGAGTCCTTGTCCCACTGGCAGAGGAAGCGGCCCTCCCACGCGGCGGGCTCGAGGGGGACCATCTCCACCAGGGGGCGTGAGGAGATGACCATGCCCCCCACGTGCTGGGAGATGTGGCGGGGCAGCCCGGCGATGTCGTCGCCCAGCTCGGCCAGCAGCCCCCAGAGCGGCGCGGCCATCCGGTCCCGGAACTCGGGAATCCGCTCGAGCTCCTCGCCCAGCGCCCGGGCCGAGCGGTGCTCGGCCAGCTTCGTGAGCTTCTCCAGCTCGCCGAAGGGCAGGTCCAGCGCCTTGCCGATCTCGCGGACGGCGGACTTCATCCGGTAGGTGGGAAAGGTGCACACCAGGCCCGTGTGCTCGTGGCCGTACTTCTCGTACACGGCCAGGATGAGCTCCTCCCGGATGTCCCGGCTGAAGTCGAGGTCGATGTCGGGCACCGTGCCCAGCGCCTCGTTCAGGAAGCGTCCCAGGAAGAGGTCGGCCTCCACCGGATCGACGTTGGACAGCCCGATCAGGTAGCAGATGATGGACGAGACCGACGAGCCGCGTCCCCGGCCGGGCGGGAGGTTCGCGCTCGCCCGCGGCGCCTCGCCCCGGACCCGACCCGCCACGTCGCGGGCCAGCTCCATGATGTCGCGGTAGACCAGGAAGAAGCCCGCCAGCCCGTGCAGGTCCACGAGCTTGAGCTCCTGGTGGAGCCGCTCGAGAGCCTCGGCCTCGGCCTCGCTGCCGTACGCGTAGCGCTCGGCCAGGCGGGCGTGGCACACGGCCGCCAGCGTCTCCAGCGCGCCCCCCCGTTCGCTGCCCTCGAAGTCGGGGAACTCGTAGCCCAGATCCTCGGTGAGGTCGAAGGCGGCACACCGCTCGGCGATTCTCAGCGTGTTCGCCACGGCGTCCGGACGCGAGCGGAAGCGCCAGGCCATCTCGGCGGCCGAGGCCAGGTGGAAGCACCGGTTGGGGCGGCGCACACCGTGGGAGTCGTCCAGCGTCGTGCGGTGCCGGACGGCCACCAGGACGTCGTGGAGGCGGTGACGCTCGGGCCGGTGGTAGTGGGTGTCGCCCGTGGCCACCACGGGGACGTCCAGCCGGTCCGCCAGACGCGCGAGATCCCGGATCCGCGCCGCATCCCCCTTCACGAGGTTGTCCTGGAGCTCCACGAAGAGCCGGTCCGGAGCGAAGGCCTGGAGGAAGCGACGCAGCATCGTCTCGCCGTCGGCCGTGCTCCGCTCCAGGGCGGCCAGGACCGGGCTCCGCCGGCAGCCCGTGAGGCAGATCACCCCCTCCGTGCGCTCCGGATCGAGGAGCGCGTCCAGCGGCAGCCGGGGGTCCTCCCGGGGGCTCTCCAGGTGCGTCTTCGTGACCAGGCGGCAGAGGTTCGCGTACCCGCGGGGCGTCTCGGCCAGGAGCGTCACGTGCCAGCCGCCGGGGCCGCCCCGGTGGGTGGCCAGGGGAGGGGAGTCGCGGGGGCCCAGCGTCACCTCGGCGCCCGTGATGGGCTGGACGCCCGCCTCCCTGGCGTGGCGGGCGAACTCCATGGAGCCGTACAGCCCGTCGTGATCCGTGAGCGCCAGCGCCGGATGGTCCAGTTCCCGGGCCCGGTGCACGAGCTCGTCGGTGTGCGACGCGCCGTCCAGGAAGGAGTAGCCCGAGTGGCAGTGGAGCTCGACCCAGGAGGGGTCGGGGTCCGATCGGGAGGGGGAGGAGGGGGCCATGGCGGGCCGTTGTGTTCGGTTTTCATTCGGGTCCATATGGGGGCCGAATATAACCCGAAAACCGGGGGCCGTGCCAGGGGCTCCCGTCCCTTCCAACGACCGGCCGTTCCCACGCCCGGGAGGCTCCGGAGAATCCCCCACTCCACGCGTAGGATATCTCCCGACTGCACCGAAGGCGCGGCTCCGTATCATCACGATGGGGGGAAGTTGTTTCCCCGTCCGCCACCAGACTTTGGATTCGGGGACCGCGTCCCGGCAGGCGCGGATCCCCCAGCCGGAGGGCCGCCGCCATGTCCACCATCAAGGAAGCCCTCGCCCAGCGCATCCCCGACCGGAGGGAGGAGATCGCCCGGCTCATCAAGGAGCACGGCGACACCGTCATCTCCCAGGTCACCGTCAAGCAGGCGTACGGCGGGATGCGGGGCGTCAAAGGTCTCGTCTGCGACACCTCGCTCGTCGATCCCCAGGACGGGCTCATCATCCGTGGCACCCCGATCGCCGGGCTCGCCGACCGCACCGCCGAGGAGATCCTCTTCCTCCTCATGGTCGGTGAGCTGCCCGACGACGCTCAGCTCAAGACGCTGAAGGGGAACCTCTACGCCCGTTCCGAGGTGCCCGGGTACGTGTGGGACGTGCTGCGCGCCATGCCGCACACGGCCCACCCGATGGACATGCTGATCACCGCCATCACGATCCTCGAGGACCTCTCGATCTTCCGCCGTCGCTACGACGAGGGGATGACGAAGGGCGAGTACTGGGAGCCCGCCCTCGAGGACAGCCTGTACCTGCTGGCCAAGCTGCCGGCCCTGGCCGCCGGCGTGTACCGCATCCGCTACGGCAAGGGTGATCCGATCCTGCCCGATCCGTCCCTCGACTGGTCCCGGAACTTCGCCCACATGCTGGGCAACGACGACCCCGAGTTCGGCGACCTCATCCGCCTCTACATGGTGCTGCACTGCGACCACGAGGGCGGCAACGTCAGCGCCTTCACGTCGCACGTCGTGGCCTCGGCGCTGTCGGATCCCTACTACGCGGTCGCGGCCGGGCTGTCGGGGCTGGCCGGCCCCCTCCACGGGCTGGCCAACCAGGAGTGCCTGAAGTTCGTCCTCGGCGTCATGGCCGAGTACGACGGGGCGCCCACGCCCGAGCAGATGGAGGAGTACACCTGGAAGACGCTGAACCAGGGTCAGGTGATCCCCGGCTACGGGCACGCGGTGCTCCGGGCCACCGATCCGCGCTTCAAGGCGTTCCACGAGTTCGGCATGGAGCACTTCCCCGACGATCCGGTCTTCAAGACCGTGTCGGTGGGCTTCGAGGTGATCCCGAAGGTGCTGCAGGAGCACGGGAAGGCCGCCAACCCGTGGCCCAACGTCGACGCGGGCTCCGGCGCGCTGCTCTACCACTACGGCATCACGGAGATGCGCTACTACACGGTGCTCTTCAGCGTGAGCCGCGCCATGGGCATCTGCTCCCAGCTCGTCACCAGCCGTGCCATGGGCGAGCCGATCACGCGACCCAAGTCGGTCTCCACTCGGTGGATGAACGACTTCGTCGCCGAGCAGGCCGGGAAGGAGGGCGCCGCCGTCTAGCGCGGGCGCCCCACGCGGGACCGGGGGATACGGAAGGGCCGCGGAGCCCGATGGGCTCCGCGGTGCCCCCGGGTGGACGGGCCCCGGCCGTCACGGTCGGGGCCCTCCCGCGTTCCGGCGTGGCGTGGAGCGCCGGCGAAGGGAGAGCGAGCCCCGTGGCGCCCGGGGGAGGGGGGCACGGCACGGACGTCGTCGAAGCCGGTACCACGCCCCCATGCTCCTCCACGACATCGCTTCCGCGTCGGCCGAGGTCTCCGGTCTCACGGGCCGCCACGAGCGCGTGGCGCGCCTGGCCCGCGTGCTGGATCGCCTGGCGGGCGACGAGATCGCCGTGGGGGTGGCCTGGTTGTCGGGACGACTCCTCCAGGGCCGGATCGGCGTCGGGTACGCCACCCTGCGCGACGTCCTCCCGGTGGAGCCGGCCCCCGTTCCGTCGCTGACGGTCGCCGACGTCCACGCGCTCCTGGACCGGCTGGCGGAGGTGTCCGGCACGGGGTCGGTGGCCCGGCGTGGGGCCCTGCTGCGGGAGCTCCTGGGTCGGGCGACGGAGGTCGAGCAGGGGTTCCTCGTACCGCTTCTGGCCGGCGAGCTGCGCCACGGGGCGGGGGAGGGGCTCGTGATCGAGGCGGTCGCCGAGGCCGCGGGGGCCCCGGCCGACCGCGTGCGTCGGGCGGTCATGCTGCGCGGGGACGTCCCGGCCGTGGCCAGGACGGCGCTGGAACGGGGTCCCGGGGCGCTGGCGACCGAGGCGATCCGGCTCTTCCGCCCGGTCAAGCCCATGCTGGCCGCGACCGCCGAGGGGGTGGAGGACGCGCTGGAGCGCCTGGGGGAAGGCGGCCAGCCGGTCCTCTTCGAGCACAAGTACGACGGCGCCCGTCTGCAGGTGCACCGACGCGGGGACGAGGTGAGGATCTACACCCGGCGGCTGAACGACGAGACCGACGCGCTCCCCGAGGTCGTGGAGGCGGCGCTCTCGCTCCCCATCGAGTCGGCGGTCCTGGATGCGGAGGCGCTGGCCCTGCGACCCGACGGCTCGCCCCGGCCCTTCCAGGAGACCATGCGCCGCTTCGGACGGACCCGCCGCGTGGAAGAAGCCATGGAGGAGGTGCCTCTGACGCCCTTCTTCTTCGACCTCCTCCACCTGGACGGCCTCTCGCTCCTCGACCGCCCGACGGAGGAGCGCGTCCGCGCCCTCGACGGCGTCGTCCCGCCGGCGTGGCGCATCCCCCGCCTCCGCTCGGCCGTCCCGGAGGAGGCGGAGCGTTTCCTGCGCGACGCCCGCTCGGCGGGCCACGAGGGACTCATGGCGAAGGCTCCGGGGGCCCCGTACGCCGCCGGACGACGGGGCGCGGCGTGGCTGAAGATCAAGCCGACGTTCACGGCGGACCTCGTGGTGCTGGCCGCGGAGTGGGGGAGCGGCCGCCGGAAGGGGAAGCTCAGCAACATCTGGCTGGGCGCGCGGGACGCGACCGGAGCCCACGAACCGCCGTTCGTCATGGTCGGGAAGACGTTCAAGGGCATGACCGACGAGATGCTCGCGTGGCAGACCCGCCGCTTCCTCGAGATCGAGCGGGGGCGACGCGGCCGGGCCGTCCTGGTGCGCCCGGAGGTCGTCGTGGAGGTGGCCTTCGACGGCCTCCAGAGGAGCCCCCGCTACCCCGGTGGCGTGGCCCTCCGATTCGCCCGCGTCCGGGGCTACCGCGAGGACAAGGAGCCCGACGAGGCGGACTCCCTCGAGCGTCTGGTCGAGCTCCACCGGTCCTGGGGCGGGGACCCCCGGAGCTGACCGGGGTCGGGGTCAGGCGGTGCCTCCGGCCTCACGCTCGCGGAGGCGGTAGCGCGCCTCCAGTGCCGCCACCAGACCGGCCACGGACACGACCAGTCCGAAGAGCCCGGGCAGCCACTGGAGCCCCCGTCCGATCAGGCGCTGCGGCGCGTTGCGCATGACCAGGCCGTCGAGGGCCATCTCCGCCGCGAGCTCCGAGCCGGCGAGCGCCGCGACGGCCGCCCACGCGACGGCCAGACCCGCCAGGAAGAGGACGCCTCTCGGCACCTGCCGCACCTCCCAGAGGCGGAAGCGGCTCCAGCTCCACGCCGCGAGGGGAGCCGCGACCACCGTCCACGCGAGGAACATGGGTCCGGGGCCGGTGAAGGGGCTCCGGATCCAGAGGCCGGCCAGGAGGACGAGGGCCAGCGCCCACGTGCCCGCCAGCCACTCGGCCGGGCGCTGCGAGGGGGCGGTCACCGGGGGGTTCCCGGGGGTTCCCAGCGGCCGCGCGACGAGCGCCCGGGCGACACGGTCAGGAGACGGTCCCGGGTGGCTCCCTCTCCGACACCCGTCTGGACGACGACCCGTACCGGGCGGTCGGTCGAGGCGCGCAACCACGCCTTGGTTGGCGGCACGGTGTCGGCGCGGCGGAAGACGAGGGCGCGGGGGGCGGACGAGACGCACACGGTCCAGATGGCTCGGGTCGTGAGCGTGGCCCCGGCGGCCGCCACCGTCGCGGGAGGCCCCGCCGGGAACAGGACGATCCCCTCCGACGCCACGGAGTCCACTCGCACCAGCACGTCCAGCGGCTCTCCGGGTCGCGTGGGGAAGGAGAGGACGAGGTCCAGCGTGTCGGTGGGGAGCACCGGATCCGGCGCATCCGCCGGCGCGACCAGGGCCGTGCACAGGAGCGACGGCGCGTCGTCGGGTGTCGGGCCGCATCCCGCGAGAACGACGGCGAGGACGAAGGGTGCGGACCGTGGGCGGACGGAGGGCATGTCCGAGGATGCGACCCGGATCGGGGCCGGGGCAAGCGCCGGTGTCAGGGAGAAGGGGAGGCGTCGTCGTCCGAACGCACGGCGTCCTCCACGGCCTCCAGGCCCCGGTGGAGCGGGCCTCCTCCGAAGCCCCGTCGGCCCAGGTAACCCGCCAGGCGACGGCGGGCCCGCTCGCGCTCGTCGCTGAAGCGGGGGGCGGTCAGGTCGCTCCGGACGGCGGGGCCCTGCCGTCGCAGCCAGCCGAGGGCGACCTCCACGACGAGCTCGTCCTCGCGGACGTCCTCCGCCTCGAAGACCTCCGCCACGGCGGCCTCGGCGACCCCGGCCGCCACCCCCTTCCGGCGTAGCTCGGCGAGGAGCGCGCGACGGCCCCGGGGCTTGAGGCGAAGCCGGTCGCGAGCCCAGGCGCGGGCGAAGGCGGCGTCGTCCACCAGCCCCTTCTCCTCCAGCGCGTCCAGGCAGCGCGCCACGACGCGGCCCGGGAAATCCTTGCGGCGCAGGCGTCCGGCGAGCTCGCTCCGGGAGCGGGGACGGTGGGAGAGGAGCCGCAGGGCAGCCTCGCGGGCCCGCCAACGCAGATCGGCGTCGCCGAGCTCGGCGCGCAGACGGGGATCGACGGGGTCGCCGGTGGAGAGGCCCGCCTCGGCGACGGCCTCCCGGGCGCACTCCAGGACCGAGTCGTCGTCGAGGTGGACGCGGACGCGCTCCGGCTCGCCCGGGACCGGCTCGAAGCGGGTGACGCGGGGGGAGGGGGTGGGTTCGTCCACGAGGGGAGGGCGGCGTGGGGGCTCCGGGGCTCCGCTCACACACTAGCCGCGGACGGGGGATGCGAGACAGGGTGGGGCGGGACGGTGTCGTCCCCGACCCGCCCCCGGATCGGCGGCGCCGGGGCCCCTGGCCGGTCCCTCCGGGGTCACCCGTGCAGGTACCATCCTCCGTCCTCGAGATCCCGGTAGAGGGTGACGAGCGCGCCGTCCTCCAGCACCACGGTGTGGTAGAGACGGGCGATGGGCCGCCGCCACCACTCGTCGTCGATCCGCCACGACTCCCGGACGGCCTCCACCCGGCGGGGCTCGCGCCCTTCCGTCGCCACGGTCACGGGGACGTCCCGGCCGTCGGTCCGCACCGCCACCGGCCGCGGCTCGTTCAGCGGAACCAGCCGGGAGGCGCGTCCCCCCGCCGGGCCTGCGCTCCGTCCCCTCCCTCCGTCCCGGCCCTCGCGCCGCCCGCTCCGTGCCGCGCTCCCCCGACCCGCGGCGTCGTACCCCTTCACGGGTCGAAGCTCAGCAGGGCGTGACGCCGCTCGGGGATCCGGGACCACGGATCGACCTCCACCACCCGGTAGAGGGGGGAGTGGCCCAGCCGGAGCTTGAGCTCCTTCACCGCGTCCTTCAGGGAGGGCGGCACCTCCCCGTCGGCGAGCTTCCGTCCTCCGGCCGTCCGGCCGTCGACCTCCTTCCGGTCGAAGAGGTCGGACTGGTGGCTGGGAGCGCCGAACTGGAAGAGCTCCACCCACAGCGACTCCAGGGCCCGGGACGGCGGGCTCAGCTCCATGCGGGAGCGGAGGGGGAAGGCCAGCTTCTCACGTCGGGCCGTGGGCTCCCGGAGCACGTGCTCCACCACCCACGACCCTCCTCCCTCCAGGTGTCCGCCGACCCGCACGCCCACCACGCTCCGACTTCGCCGCTCGGGGCGCGCGAGGACCCGCTCCAGGAGCCGGTCCAGGGCCCCGTGGAGGGTCGCCGTACGGCCCGCGGGGGAAGGGAAGTCCAGGACCGCCCGGATGGGACGGGGGCGCTGGAGGGGGCGCACGAGGTCGATCCGTTCGCCGGTGGCCCACGCCCGGGCCTTGCGACCCTCCTCGCCGAACTGTCCCACCAGCGCCGGCTCGGGGAGCCGGGCGAGGGCGCCCAGGGTGTCGACCTCCAGCCGCTCCAGGCGCTGGATCATGGTCTCCGTCACGGGCAGCGCCGCCACGGGGCAGCGGGCCAGGAAACGGGGCAGCTCTTCTTCGGAGACGATCACCGGGCGACCGGGACCGGCCGACGCCGCCGCGACCCACGCGCCGAAGGTCCCCGGAGCCCAGCCGGCGCGGGTGGCTGCCACCAGGGGGGCGGGGAAGACGCCGAAGAGCGTCCGGAGCGCCCGGTGGACCTGGTTGGGGGGGGATCCGTAGAGGCGGCCGAGCCCGTCCATGCCCAGGAAGACCTTTCCCCGCTCCCTCTCCTCCCCGGGACCTCCCTCGCTGGCCGGCTCCACCACCGGGGTCAGCCCCATGAGCACCTCCACCATGGCTTCCTGGGCGGCGTCGTAGTGGGCGGGGTCGGGCTCCAGGAGGGTGAGGGCGGGGCAGAGCGAGACGGCCTGGCTCACGAGCTGTCCCGGACGGACCCCCGCCTGCCACGCCCGCTCCGAGACCTGCCAGAGGGTGCGCCGACTGCCCTGTCCGGAGGAGAGGAGCGCCACCGACGTCCGGTCCAGGTCCGGCGAGCGGACCAGCTCCAGCCGTAGCTCGAACGTGGGCAGCCACAGGCAGAGGGCCTGACGGCTCCCCCTTCCGGGGTGCTCACGGCTCCGGGCGCCGGTGGAGGTGAAGCGGGTCCGGCTCCGACCCTCCGGTCTCGACCACCCGTCGTGGCGGCGAGGAGGGGGGGAAGCGGGCTCGGGCGCGTCGTCGAGGAGGTCGGACATGGGGTCGGGATCGCCCTCTTCTCCGGGGTGGGGATGCGATCGTCGGCCGGGTCCATGGGGACGGATGACCGAATATTCACCGAAACCGAAGATACACCGAAAGTACGGAAGCCCACAAGATCCCTCTCGCGAACCGTGGACGAGAGCCCTTTCGCGTGCGCCGCGACGATTCCTACATTAGGAGCGTCGACCAGCCGCCACCCCGACTCCGGGGTGGCCCGAAGACCGACCTACCCACCGCAGGAGAGCTCCGTATGCGCAGGACCCATCTCGGGCGTCACGCCCTCGTGCTCCTCCTCTCCGTCGGCCTCGTGGCCTGCGGCGACGACTCCAGCGGCCCCGGCAACGAGGGGGACCAGCTCACCGAGGCCGAAGCCACGGTCATGATCGAAGCGCTCGTCGCGGCGGGTGGCTTCGCCTTCGGAACCCTCGGCGGTGGACCCGCGGCCGCTCCGGGCAAAGTCGTCTTCGGACCGATCACCCTCGAGCTGACGGAGAACTGCCCCCGGGGCGGGACCATCGGCATCCAGGGGACCTACTCCGGCGACGTCGACAACGAGACGGGCCTGGGCACGGCCAGCTTCCAGTTCGTCCAGAGCCACAACGCGTGTTCGGCCGAGGCGCCCTCCGACGGCTCCATCTGGACCTTCAACGGCTCGCCGGACATCACCATCGACTTCAACTACACCATCGGCGCGACGAGCTTCAGCCTCGACGGCTCGCAGACCGGCGGGATCGCCTTCAGCGGGGCGGGCAAGACCGGCACCTGCGCCATCGATCTCGACTACGACTTCAGCGGCAGTCAGGACGGGACCACCTTCTCGGGGAGCGTGTCGGGAAGCGTCTGCGGCATCTCGGTCTCGGAGACGGTGACCATCTCCGACTGACCGGGTCGCCCGCCCGGAGCCGGAAGCGGCCCCGTGGCGTAGCGCCCACGACTCCGGCGGATGTCCCGGAGCCTGCGAGGGGTGGAGGCCGCACGGCCTCCACCCCTTCACGTCGTTCTCGTGGGTGGCCCGAGGGGGCGTGGGCTATCCCTTCGCCAGCGTCAGCACGCTTCCCGTGACGATCGCGGCGTCGGGACCGAGCAGGAAGGCGATCACCCGGGCGATCGCGGACGGGTCGAGCCAGGTGGAGCGGTCCGCGTCGGGCATGGACTCGCGGTTGGTGGGCGTGTCGATGATCTCGGGCGCCACGGCGTTCACGGTGATACCGTCCGGGCGGAGCTCCGCGGCCAGGGAGTGGGTGAGGCTCACCACCGCCGCCTTGGACGCGGCGTAGGCGGACATCCCTCCGGCGCCCCTCTCCAGGGCGGGGAAGGCGGCGACGTTGACGATCCGGCCTCCCGCACCTTCCGCCCGCATCCTCCGGACCGCGGCCCGGGACGAGACGAACGCGCTGGTCGCGTTGAGGCGCAGGAGGCGCTCCCACGTCTCGGGTCGGGTCTCGACGAGACCGCCCATGGCGAAGCCGCCCACGAGGTTGCACAGGCCCCGGACCGGGACGCCCTCGAGGAAGGCCTCCACGGCCTCCGGGTCGGTCACGTCGACCGGCTCGAGCGCGAGCGAGTCGCGCACCTCCTCTCCCACCCGGCGCCGGAGCGCCTCGGCCCCCTCCTCGTGGTGCCACGGCACACGCACCTGCCATCCCCGGGCGAGAAGCTCGGCCACCACCTCCTTCCCGAGCGCCCCCGTGCCCCCCGTGACCACGACCGTGCCTCCCTGTCCTTCGTCGCTCACCGCGCCTCCTGTCCGGTGCGGAACACCGGCCCCGGGCCGGTTGCTCCTCCTCCTGGAATTCCGGTAACTTCCGGCCCCCGCCGAAGGGCTGGCGGATCGGAAGAACGTCCGGCCACCGGCGCGGACGGGGGCCCTGCTCACGTCCCCTGCACCCGCCGGGGACGACGACGTTCCGGCGAGGGTACGGCCCCGGGGCCGCCGAACGTCGGCGGCGACCCGTGGATCGACACGAGCAGTGAACCGGGGAGAGACCCCATGTCCCGACAGACCCGCGTCACCGCGTACGGCGGTGGCGATCCCGTGACCGTGACGTCGGATGGGGGTACCCCGCTCCGACCCGACGATGCCTCCACCGTCCCTCCGGGAGCCTGAAATGCGCATCGCCCCCCAGGCCGTGGCGCCGGACCCGGCGAATCACGACACGCCCCTGCTGGTCGTGCCCGTCCTGGAGACGGACGACGGAGCGGCGCTTCCCGACCTTCCCGATCCCCTCGACCGGATCGTGAGGGAAGGCGTGGGCCCCGACGACCTCCGTGGCGGCGCCGGCTCCTCCCGGGTCGTCTGGACCAGTCTACAGGGTGGGCCGCGCCGGCTCCTCCTGCTGGGCGTCGGCCGGAAGGACGACCTGAAGGGCGAGGCGATTCGCCGCTTCGCCGGTCACGCGGTCCGGAAGGCCGAGGATCTCCGCATCGACGCCCTCACGCTCTGGCTTCCCGACCCGGCCCCCGTCGAGGCGGGACGGGCCGCGCAGTCGCTGGCCGAGGGTGGGATTCTCGCGGCCTGGCGGTTCGGAGAGCTCAAGACGGGCCGGGGCGGGGCCGACGACGAGGAGCCCCCGCCGGAGGTGGCCTCCATCGACGTCATGGTGGGCGGTGACCGGGCGGAGGTCGAGGACGGGGTCGCGGTGGGCACGGCCATGGCCCGGGGCCAGAACTTCGCCCGCACCCTCCAGTCGCGTCCCGGCAACGTGGCCACGCCTTCCCACCTCGCCGAGCAGGCGTCCGCCGTCGGGGGCGAGC
>JASFUL010000111.1:0-12208 GCA_050050315.1 Gemmatimonadota bacterium | reverse complement strand
GACGAGGGGCGCCTCGTTGGCGAGGAGTCGCTGATCCGGGTCCGCACCGGCAGCCTCCGCACCGACGTCGACATGCGGGACAACTACGTCCGGCGGCGGGTCCTTCTCACCGAGGAGCACCCCGAGACGACGCTCCGCGTCACGGCCATCGACGGACTCCCCTGGCCGCTGCCCGAGTCGGGGTCGCGACCCCTGGAGCTCACCGGCGACCTCACCGTGATCGGCGTCACCCGTCCGACCACCTGGACGGTCGACGCCACCTTCTCTCCAGGTCGCGTCACCGGCACCGCCCGGACCGCGTTCACCTTCGACGACTTCGGGATCCGGAGGCCCCAGGTCCGCCGCGTCCTGAGCGTCGCCGACACCATCCGCCTCGAGTACGATTTCTCGTTCGTCACCACGGGAGAGGGGAGTCTGGCTTCCGGCGGCCGTCAGCTGGGCTCCACCGCCCCCGCGTAATCCTCGCGTTTTCCGCCCCATGGCACCTTGCATGGCACCTCGCAGTGGCACCGCGTCGTGCGGGTGTGCTACGCCAACGACTCCGAGGAATGGCCGAACACGTTCCCGACCACTCCCGCGTGGCCATCCTCCACGCGGCGGGTCAGGGGGTCGGCCAGCCGATGACGGAGTGCGAGTTCGGCGTCGCCAGGGCGGGAGGGGGCTACGCGACCGTGGTGGTCCAGAAGCCCGATGGCCGCAGCCGCGCCCTGCTCTTCCGCATGGGCCGACCCTTCGGCGCCGATACCAGCCAGGCGGACGGCTACCCCGCATTCACCGCGAGCCGGGAAGGGGACCTGCACCTCGTGCGCGTGGGTGACGAACGCTACGAGATCCCGGAGGCGGTCGTCCTGGGAGGATGACCGGGCCAGCCGTCGTCGGCCGGGGAGCCCCTTGCCGTCCGAGCCTCGACGCGCGTAGGCTCGTCCCCTGATCTCCCGACCCTCCTCCCCCCCAAGTCCGGAGGCCGTCATGCCCCGCCCGCTCGCCCGCCTCGCCGCAGCGCTTCCCGTGCTTTCCCTCCTGCTGGTCGCCGCTCCCGCGGCCGCGCAGGAGCAGGAGCCGGCTCCTTCGCTCCTCTACGAGGCGTACTTCAGAATCAACTTCGCAGACCTGCCCGAGTGGACCCGGCAATTCGACACCTACTCGGTTCCGATCCTGAGGGAGATGCAGTCGGAAGGGCTGATCGAAGGTTGGGGCCACTGGCAGCACAACACCGGCGGCGAGTACGACGTCCGCCTGGCCCTGCGGCTGTACGACTGGGACGACATCGACACCTTCTGGAACGAGTACCTGGCGGGAATGGCCGAGGCCGTGCCGGCCGACGAGCAGGCCGCCACGAGCCACATGATCGAGGCCCACTACGACGAGGTCTGGAACATCGGCACGGTGAACGTCCAGCAGGGCGCCGCCACGCCCTACATGTACGCGTCGACGTTCCAGGTGAACTTCGGAGACGTGGAGGCGTGGGACGGCTTCTGGCAGGAGAACGTGCTCCCCGTCCTGCAGGACGCCATGGACGCGGGGGTGCTGGCCGGGGTGGTGACGCTGAACCACAACACCGGGCTGCCCCACAACAAGAAGGTGCTCTACATGTTCGAGGAGTGGGACGACATGGACGACATGTGGAACATGTTCTTCGAGCGGATGGAGACGGAGCACGGAGAGGCGTTCGCCGAGTCGCTGTCGCTGGTCCAGGCGCACGACGACATCATCTGGGCGGCGCCGCCGCCGTCCGGGAACCAGTAGGGACGGGAAGGTCGTGCGGCGGAGGGCCCCTTGGGCCTCGGAAGCCCATGTTGGAGATGTCGTGGGCCGCCGAGTAGTAGCGGTACGAGGCCGGCATCCGCCCCGCCGACCTCGACCTCGCGGGCGCGGAGGTTTCGACGGCCTTCGATGCCGTGCGGGAACTGCGGCCGAGTTGGCTTCGGAGGACCGGCAACGAGGGGAATGCCAGGCGATTCACAGTCTCGGGTCCGGGCCAGCGTGGCGGAGTCACGGACGGCGGATGCCGCTGGACACTCTACGTTGGGGAAGAGGGGGTGGACCCGGACGAGCTCCGTCGGATCCGCGCCTCCATGGTGGAGGAGGTCCGACTCGTCGAGGGCCGGAGCCGCCGTCCGGACGGGTCGACCTGTGCCTCGGACCGCCCGATCCTCCACGTCGTGCTCGTGGGAGGGCAGGGCCGAGTGGGCCCGGCCGCGGGTCCCCGGCGCGCGTCCAGCCGATCTTGATCGATGACGGATCCGTCCGGACAGACCTTCGTCTACACGGTCGCGGACGCGCGGACGGGGGGCCACGAGCACTACGTCTCCCCCGTGCCGCCGGAGCTCGCGTCACGGCACGGACTCCCGCCCGAGGCGATTCTCGGCAAGTTGACCGACGGCCCCGATTCGTTCGACGTTCGGCACTTCAGGCCGAATCCGCGGTTCGTGCCGTTCCTTCATTGGGTGCTGGCAAGGCACGCGGCCGAGTGCCCCGGTCTCAGAGCGGCCGTCGAAGACCGCCGGGACGGCCAGCTCGGGATCGTCGATCGTCGCACGACCGCGACGGACGGAGCGGTACCCCCGCAGGACGTCATCGGGACGGTCGAAGTCCGCGCGGGCGAGATGATCCGGTATCGGGGCAACCCCGACTACCGCTCGTTCACCCGCGACGGCGTCATGAGCCTGGACCCGTGGTTCCGGAGTCGACTGCTCGAAGAGATCGAGGCGTTGGGTGGAGCGGCGGGACACGACCCGACGCCGGGAGCGGACGATGGGCCATGAGGCCCGCATGAACGAAGAGACCCGGCGGCTTCTCGGCCAGGCCGAGGAACACCGTAGCCACCACCGCTTCGAGGCGGCCGCGGAGTGCCTCGAGCGAGCCACCCGGTCCGCGGACGCCGGGGACCGAGCGGGCATCTGGCGGCGCGCCGCGGAGACCTGGGTCGAGCACGGCGACGTCGTGCGGGCGGGTCGCTGTTTTCGGGAGGCCGGTAGCCTGCTGGCCGGGTCGGCCAGGATCGATTGCCTCTTCGCGTGCTGGCGAGCCTACGTGGACGGAATCGTGCGAGAGGAATGGGAGTGCGGGTTCGAATGGCGCGGCGAGGGGGAAGAGCACGCGGTCGACCACGATTCCCACCAGCGCACGATCGAGACCTACCACCGGGAGGGAGAGCAGATCCTCGCGCTGATGGTCGCCGAAGCCGAGCCGCCCAGGGCGGAGGTTCTGGCCAGGGCCCGGGCGGAGTGCGCTCGACTCGAGGCCCAGGGCGGGTGGGGAGCCCGTCGCTGTCGAGCCATGGTGTCCAGCGTGAGCGGATCACCCGGACGCCCGGGAGTCGATCCGTGAGCGAGGACGGAACGGAGGACCGGCCGGCGGGACGACCGTTGCCCGAGGACCCGGAGGGGGCGCTCCACTACCCCGGCTTCACGGGTCCTCTCGCCGCCCGCCGCCGGGCCGTCCTGCGGGAGACCATCGAGGCGTTCCGGCGCGCCGACCCGCCGGATCGCTTCCACCGCATCGCGTCGGCCAACCTGGCCCGCTGGCGCAGCGCGAGTCCCTCGCCGAAGCCGTCGTGCCGCATCCGGGTGCTCCCGGGAGACTGGGGCGAGGTCACGGGCGCGCTGACGCGCGAACACGGCGCGTGCTTCGCGGCGCTGAACATGGCCAACGCCCACGTCCCCGGCGGGGCGTACGTCGAGGGGGCCGTCGCCCAGGAGGAGAACATGTTCCGGCGCACCGACTGCCATTTCCGGGTCGGACCGGACGAGTACGACGTGGAGCGGGACCGCTATCTGCCGGAGGTGACACGCCTCCTGACGGGTCGCGACGGGAGGGTGTACCTCGATACGGACCGACCCCGGGTCTGCATCCGCGGACCCGAAGACCGGTCGAGGGCGGACCTCGGGTACGCGTGGCTGCCCGAGGACCGGATCTTCCCGTTCTTCGAGCTTCGCTCGGCCGCCCAGGACCTGCGCGACGGCTCGGCCTTCGACGCTCCGGACGCCCGCAGGCGGATTGCCGCCCAGCTCGACACGCTCGCCGAGCACGGCGTCCGGCACGCCGTCCTGGGCGCCTTCGGCTGCGGCGCGTTCCGCAACCCGGCGCACCGAATCGCACGCATCTATCGAGACGAGATCTCGGCGCGCGAGCGCCATTTCGACGTGATCGCGTTCGGGATCTTCAACGCCGGCTACGGACCCGACAACTACACGCCGTTCGCGGAGGCCTTCGCCGGCGGGTAATGTTGCGTGAGGCCGAACGAGTTGGGACGCGGCCCGGGTCTTCGCCGTCGCCCCCGCACCGGAGCATACCCATGCCGAACCGCCGACCGCTGGGCACCCTCGCTTCCACTCTCCTGCTGGTCCTCGCCACGCCCGTCGCCCTCCATGCCCAGGAGTGGACGGCTCCCGAGGACGTCGGGATGTCCACGGAGCGACTCGCTCGCCTGACGGCGACCTTCGAGCGCTACGTGCAGGACGGACGCCTTCCCGGCGCGGTGATCCAGGTGATGCGCGACGGGAAGATCGTGTACCAGCGGGCCTTCGGGTATCGCGACGTCGAGTCGCGGGATCCCCAGGAGGTCGACGACGTCTTCCGGATCGCGTCGCAGACCAAGGCCCTCGTGAGCACGGCGGTCCTCATGCTGCAGGAAGAGGGCAGGCTCCTGACCTCGGATCCGTTGGGACGCTACCTGCCGGAGTACCGCGAGACGACGGTGGCGGTGGAGACGGAGGACGGGGGATACGAGGTGGTTCCCGCCGAGCGTCCGATCACCCTCCGCGATCTGCTCACCCACACCTCGGGTGTCGCCTACCACATCCCCGGTGCGGGGCCCACGTCCGGGCCGGCGGTGGACGGCTGGGAGGAGATCGGGATCCAGGGCTGGTACTTCGCGGATCGGGAGGAGCCCATCCGCGAGACGGTCCGGCGGATCGCCGCCGTGCCCTTCGCCGCCCAGCCGGGCGAGCGCTTCGTCTACGGATACTCCACCGACATCCTGGGGGCGGTGGTGGAGGTGGCGTCGGGCATGCCGCTGGACGAATACCTGCGGACGAGGATCTTCGAGCCGCTCGACATGCCGGACACGCACTTCTACCTGCCCCCGGACCAGGCCGGACGGCTCTCCACCGTCTACGGTCTCGAGGACGACGTCCTCTCCCGCAATCGCGAC
This sequence comes from Gemmatimonadota bacterium, assembly GCA_050050315.1. GTDB lineage: Bacteria > Gemmatimonadota > Gemmatimonadetes > Longimicrobiales > Gaopeijiaceae > JASFUL01. The sequence goes on along the minus strand of JASFUL010000111.1, from coordinate 7,053 downwards.
GGGAGCGGGATGGACGCTCAGGGAGACTACGTCGAGGGACCCCGGACGAGCTTCTCCGGCGGCGCGGGACTGCTCTCCACGGCGCGCGACTACGCCCGGTTCCTCCAGGCGATCCTGAACGGGGGCGCGCTGGACGGCGTCCGGATCCTCTCCCCCAAGTCCGTCGAGATCATGACGCGGAATCACGTGGGCGACCTGCTGGGCGAGGACGTCGGCTTCGGCCTCGGCTTCCAGGTCGTGCGGGACCTCGGCGCGCGGGGGGTGATCGGCTCGGAGGGCGAGTTCGGCTGGGGCGGGGCCTACCACTCCAGCTACTGGGGAGACTTCACGGAGGACCTGGTGGTCGTGTACTTCACCCAGTTGCTCCCGGCCGGCGGTCTGGACGACCACTCGAAGCTCCGCGCGCTGGTCTACCAGGCGATCGTCGACTCCCGGGCGCGCCGCTGAGCCCACCGCCGGATCCGGGCGGGGCGGCACCTGCCGGGCCGTGGCCCGGGTCAGGGCTTCGTCGATTCCCGCCGGGGCGCGAGCACCAGGTTGCCGAGGATCCCCACCACCGCCGCCAGCGCCAGGCCGCTCAGCTCGGTGGGTCCGACGTCCACGCGGGCCTCGCCGAGTCCCAGGACCAGCATGGTGGAGACCACGATGAGCACCCGCGGGTCCCCGAGGTCCACCCGGTGGTCCACGAGCGACTTGATCCCGATGCCGGCGATCATGCCGAAGAGCAGGATGGAGATGCCGCCGACGACGGGGAGGGGGATCGAGGCGACGAGGGCGGCGAACTTCGGGACGAAGGAGAGGAGGAGGGCCCCGGCCGCGGCGACCCTCATGACCGCCGGGTCGCGGATGCCCGTCAGGGCCACGGTCCCCGTGTTCTCGGAGTAGGTCGTGTTGGCGGGCGCGCCCACGAGGCCGGCCAGCACGGTGGCGAGCCCGTCGCCCAGCAGCGTGCGGTGGAGCCCCGGGTCTTCGATGAAGTCCTCCTCCACCACCTCGCCGATGGCCAGGACATCGCCCAGGTGCTCGATCATGGTCACCAGCGCCACCGGAACCACGACGCCGAGCGCCCGGAGGTCGAAGCGGGGAGCCATGAAGTCCGGAACGCCGAGCCAGGGGGCGTCGGCCACCGGTCTCCACTCCACCACGCCCGCCAGGGCCGCCGCCGCGTACCCCGCCGCGAGGCCGAAGAGGACGGGCAGCGTCGCCAGGTAGCGGTAGCCCCGCCGGGGCAGGAAGACGCGGACGAAGACCCCCGTTCCGAGGGTCACGGCCGCCAGCGCCCAGGCTCCGAGGGTACCGATGCGCTCCAGCATCGGCTCGTTCCCGCCACCCGCCGCGTTCTCCACGGCCACGGGCGCGAGCATGAGGCCGATGAGGATGATGATGGGGCCCGTGACGTGGGGAGGGATCAGCCGCTGGATCGCCTCGATGGAAACCAGTCTGAGGGCGAACGAGACCCCCACGTAGACGAGCCCCGCCACCAGGATCCCGGCGGTGGCCTGCGCCAGGGTCCCCGTCTCCGCCACGGCCAGGATGGGGGGGATGAAGGCGAAGCTCGACCCCAGGTAGACGGGCACCCGCATCCGGGTGGCCACGTGGAAGACGAGGGTGCCGAGCCCCGACGCGAACAGGGCGACGGCGACGTCCAGGCCCGTGAGGAGAGGCACCAGGACGGTGGCCCCGAACATGACGAACATGTGCTGGAGGCCCACCACCCCCAGCCGGACGTGCCCCCGGAGGCCTCCTCCCCGGAGCGGCACGGGGGCCGACGGTCGCTCCGTCACCTCCGGGCCCGCTCCATCGGTCTGGTGGAGAGGTCGAGGACGGCGGGGCACCCGATGGCGATCGTCGAGATCTGGCATCGCGCCCAAGATGCAGGAGAGCCACCCTCGGAGGCCAGATCGAGATCGACAGGTCTCCCCCCCGTCGCTTTCTTTCGAGAACGAGGGGATCGAAGTAGGATTCGCGCGACGCTTCTCGACCGGTCGTCGCCCACGCAAGAGGAGACGGGAATCCATGATCCGAGCCATCCGCCTGGCTCTGCTGAGCGTCTGCTTCGCCGCCACGGGCGCGGCCCAGGAGCTCGACCGGACCGAGGGCGCGCGCATCGACAGCACCGCGCTCGCGGTCCTCGAGGCGACGGGCGCGCCGAGTGCGTCGATCGCGGTGGTCCGCGGTGGGGAGATCGTCTACGAGCGGGCCCTCGGCCTCGGCCGGATCGATCCCGCGACCGACGCCCGGCCGACCATGCGCTACTCCATCGGCTCCGTCAGCAAGCAGTTCACCGCGACGGCCGTGCTGCTCCTCGAGGAGGAGGGTCGCCTGTCCCTCGACGACCCCGTGGCCGAGTGGTTTCCCGGGCTCACGCGGGCGGACGAGATCAGCCTCCGGCAGCTCCTCTCGATGACGTCCGGATACCAGGACTACTGGCCCCACGACTTCGTCTTCGCGGACATGAAGCGGCCGGTCACGGCCCGGGAGATCATGGAGCGGTGGGCGAAGAAGCCGCTGGACTTCGATCCGGGCACGCGGTGGCAGTACAGCAACACCAACTACGTGATCGCCGCCGCCATCGTCGAGCGCGTCGCCGGCATGCCGTTCATGGACTTCCTCGGGGAGCGGATCTTCACCCCGCTCGGCATGACCTCCGTCGCGAACGTCGACGCGGGGCCCCTCGGTCCGGAGGACGCGCAGCCGACGCTCCGGCACGCCCTCGGGCCGCTCCGGCCCGCCCCCAAGGAGGCGACCGGATGGCTGTTCGGCGCGGGGCAGCTCGCCATGACGTCGCACGACCTCGGGCTCTGGAACCGGGGTGTCATCGAGCAGGCGATCCTCACGCCCGAGTCGTATCGCACGCAGCAGACCGAGGTGCTCCTCGAGTCGGGGACCGCCACCGGCTACGGCCTGGGCGTCGGGATCGGCACGCCCGGCGGCCACCGCCGCGTCTCCCACGGCGGGGCGGTCTCGGGCTACACCACCACGAACTACGTCTACCCGGACGACGGGGTGGCGATCACGGTGTTCACGAACATCTATCCGGGCACGGCGGGCGCGTCCTCCCGGATCGCGGTGGGCATCCGGGACATCCTGTTCGCTCCCGACGCCTCCGAGGACGCCGCGGCCCACGAGCGGGCCCGCCGGGTCTACGACGGCCTCACCCGCGGGACGATCGACCGCTCGCTGCTCTCCCCCATCGGGGACGCCTACTTCACGGACGAGGTCCTCTCGGACTACGCCACGAGCCTCGGGCCGCTGGGCCCTCCGACCGAGTTCAGCCCGACCGGAAAAACGCTGCGCGGCGGCATGACGATCCGGTACTACCGGATCCGGGCCGGCGGCGTCGTGATGCAGCTCACCACGATGACGCTCCCGGATGGGCGGATGGACCAGTACCTCGTCTCCCGGGCGTCCTGAACTCGGCGGCGATCCACTCCGGCGCCTCCCGGGAGTCCATGAGCACCTCGAACGCCTCGTGGCGCACGTCGGTGCGCGCCATGATCTCCCCGGGCTCGCGTCCGTGGGAGATCTCGTGGGCGGAGCTCCGCATGTAGCGACGGAAGGCGTCCCGGTCCTCCCACGCCGTCAGGAAGACGTGGGTCGACGGACCGGCCTGGGGCTTCACAAGCTGCAGGTAGAGGAAGCCCGGGTGCTCGTCGACCAGGCGGGAGCGCTCCCGGAAGTGCCTTTCGAGCTCGGCTTGGTCCTCGACGGGCACGGTGAGGTGGGAGATGAAGACGAACACGACTCAGTCCTCCTTCGCGCGGAGCTTCGCGGCGAGGGCCCCGGCCTCCTGCAGACTCCGTCCGCACCCGTCCGCCCCGAGCTCCTTCCACACGTGAGGCCGGAGATGGAGCCGGGTCATCACCGAGTGGGTGATGGACGTAGCGATCTGCTCCTTGGCCACGGTGATCCGGTTCCACTCCCACTCCTGGCCGATCGCGTACTGCGCGGGCTGGAGCACATCCACGTAGACGTCGTGGACCGAGGCTCCGTCCGCCAGGGCCTCCGTGGCCACGGTCAGGGCGGTGTGAGGGTCGCCTTTCCGTAGGGCCTGGAGGTAGAGCTCCCGCTCGACCGCCAACGTCTCCGAGCCCCCCACCTCGGCCCGGCTCGCCGGCCCCTTCAGCTCCAACGCGTGGATGGCGGTTGGCTCGACGCCGCAGGAAGGCGTGGAGGGAGTCGGGTTTCACGGGCCGCGATCGGGCGAGGGCCCGGGCCGGCGAGCCGCCGGGGGCCGAGGTCATGCACCACCGGGTGCCCACCCGTCGCTCAGGACGGCCCGTCCCGGGGCTCCGGCAGGTCGAGGATGTGGGCCAGCTCCCTGAGCTTCGCCTGCACGCGACGGGCGTTCTCCGGGCCCATCCGGAGGAGGAGCTTCTGGGCCGGGAGGAGCTCCTCCAGCCGCGCGTCCCGATACGCCCAGGCCGTACCGCCGGCGGGCACCACCTCGAGGGGTCCTTCGGGGACCGGCACGTCGAGGAGGTTCTGCACGGCCAGGGCCATCGTCTCGTCGAAGGGGGGCTCCCGGAATCCCAGCTCGCGGTAGGCGTCGACGAACAGGGGATGGAGCCGGCGGTAGAGCTCGGCGGAGCCCTCGGTGTCCAGCGAGACGAACGTGGCCACCGCGGGGGCGTACCGGGCGAAGGTCGCGGGATCGACCACGGCGATGGCGGTGTCGCGATCCTGCTCCCGCACCCGGAACCGGCCTTCGAGCTCCACGAAGTCCAACGGTTCCAGGGGCGTGTTTCCCGCCGCCACCCGGACGACCGCCCCGACGAACCGCCGGACGAGCTGGTCGGTGGCGAGCCATTCCGCCAGCCGGGGCCGTGAGGAGAGCTCGGCCGCCAACCGCTGGACGAGCTCGTCGCTCGCCTCCAGCTCCGGGAGATCCTCCGAGGGCTCCGCCGGCGCCGCCCGGGCCGTGGCGGTGTCGCGAGCCGGGCCCGGTCCGCCCGCCGTGCCCCCGTCCCGGGACCGCAGCCACAGCCACGTCCCACCGACGCCGAGGATCAGGACGATCCCGACGACGATCCAGAGGGTGCGGGATCCATCGGATGATGCGCGTCGTCGTCGCTGGTACGCTCGCACGGGAGTCCTCCCTCTCCGGTGCCACACGGTGGCCGGTCACGTTCTACCCTACGACTCTCCGTACCCCTGGGGCGCCCGAAATGAGTCAATCGAACGCCCTGGGCTCGGCTCGGCCGCCGGCTCTGCGGTCGATGGGGGACGACCCGCCGCGCAGGGACCTCGCGAAGCTCCGGCCGTTAAGCTGTCCGAGCTGCTGAAGCAGTGGAGGGAGGTCCGGACGATCTGGTAACGCGCGCGACTCTCGGCTACCGATCCTCCACCGCTTTCGGGCAGGTTGGACCCCGAGGATGCCGGTTGCGCGGCCGCTTGGCCACCCTCGGGGTCTCGTGGATTCGTCGCCCTACCTCCCCCCGAGCGCGAAGCCGAGACCGGCCTGCAGGGTCCAGGCCCGGTTCTTGAGCTCGTCGATGGCGTAGGAGTCGGTGTCGATGACGTCGTTGAGGCCGACGTTGTAGCGCCCGTCGAAGAAAAGGGAGACGCCTTCCAGGTAGAGGGCCAGGTCCGCGCCGATGATCCCGTGGAGCTCGGTGCCGGTGATCTCGTCGCCGCAGTCGACCCCCGCCAGGTCGCACCCGGTGTTGAATCCGAGACCGGCGCCGGCGAACACGCTGGGCTTCAGTCCCCCGAGGGGGATGCCGAGCTTGACCACCGCCGGAATCACCAGGTAGTCGAGGCTGAACTCGTCGACCGCCTGGCCGACGTCCAGGTCGACCCCCATCTGGGTGTACTGGACCCCGATCTGGAGCCCGAGGGGCCGCGAGCCACCCAGGTCCACGAAAGCCCCGCCGGCGAATCCGGTGCGGTTGCCCTTGTCGAACGTCTCACCGAGGTCGACCGAGGCGCTGGAGACCGACACCCCGCCGCGCACGCCGAGGGTCGTCTGGCCGGCGAGATCCGTCGGGATCGTCGCGCCGATCGTGAAGCCGGCCACGAGGGCGGTGGTCAGGCGTGGGAGCTCGAATCGCATCGGGGTTGTCCTTGCATGGAGGTGGACGACGGTCGGATCCGGCTTGCAGCATGGAAGGCTCCTCCCGATACTGGGTCGAGCCGCGCCGCGGGCCTGCCCCGGATCCCGATTCCAACCTGGAGCGAGAACCATGCCGACCGAGCGGCGGTCGCCTGCGCCTCCCCTGGCGTGCGGTGCGTCGAACCGCACGGAAACCCCCGCGGCGTCAGGCTGATGGGCGTCCTGGATCACTTCCGCCCCGATCACCGGCACTCCGATCCCGAGCGCCGTCGGGCCGCGATCGAAGACCTGACCGACGACGAGATCCTGGTGTCGATGGCCCGGTCCGATCCGGTCGAGGAGGTGAGGCTCGCGGCGACCCGGGCGATCTCCGGTCCGGGCCCCCTGCGCGAGCTGGTGCGCGGAACGGAGGACACGTCCGTCCAGGCGGCCGCACGGGTGCGCCTCCGCTCGATCCTGGACCGGGTCGGGTGTGTCGAGGAGCTGGAGGCGATCGTCCGGGAGGTCCGGGACCCCCGGGTCCGGGCGTCGGGCCTCGACCGGATCGGCGAGCTCGCGTCGCCGGAGGCGGCGTCGCGCCTGCTCGAGTCGCTTCCACCGGGGGAGGAGCGGGGGGAGGTGGTCCGTCACCTGCGGGACGAGGACGCGCTGCGCGCGGTCGTCCATCGATCGGAGGCCCCCGATCTCCTGGTGGCCGCGATCGGGCGTCTCCTCCGGGTCCCGAGGAGAAGGCCGGAGATGGCCGGCCGGCTCGGGACGCTGGCCCGCCCGGGCACGCCGGACCGGGTGCGGCGGATCGCGGCCTTCGGAGTGGTGGATCCCGAGCTTCTGCGGGCGCTGACGGGGGAGCGCGACGCCGTTCTCCGGATCGCGGGGCGGCTCGGTCTCTACGCCCACGAGGACGACCGGCTCCGGATCGCCGTGCGCGACGGGCTCCAGCCGGTGGTGTCGTTCCCGCGTCTGGTTTCGGGAGGTCTGACCCGGTACCTGGAGGGGGC
>JASFUL010000110.1:0-12220 GCA_050050315.1 Gemmatimonadota bacterium | reverse complement strand
GGGTTTCCCACCCGGAACCCGGCAGGTCCAGCGAGTTGTGATTGTAGATCACGAACAGGTCGCCGAGGGGATCGAAGGTCCACCGGAACCGCGTGTTGAGCCCGAACGCGCCCGCCTCCCGCTCGTACTGCCCGAAGACGCTGAGCTGGAGGTCGGGGGAGAAGTTGACCCGCACCCGGGATCCCACGATCTCCTGGCGGATCTCGCCGGCGGGGAGGGTGCCCCGGTTCCGGACACCGGACAGCTCGAAGGTCAGCACGTCCGAAGGGTTGAGGGCAAGGCGCAGCGAGAGCTCGCTCACGTCCCCGTCGTAGAAGGGGCCGAACCACCACGATACGCGTCCGCTCAGCAGACGCTTGCCCGCGAAGTCCACCTCGGCCCGGTATCGGACCCAGTCGTAGCGTCCCTCAGGGAGGACCACCCCGTCCGCGATCTCGAAGGGCCGGAAGAGGCGCTCGCCCTGGGGCTGGACGTTTAGCTCCACCCGGTCCCCGCTCTCGAAGCGCACGTTCAACGGGGCGGTGAAGATCCTGTAGCTCTCCAGCCGGCCCGTCAGGTCCCACGCCAGGATGGGCACCAGCTCGAAGTAGGCGTTCCGTACCCCCCCGGTCGGGGACCACCACCGGTAATTGAGGCCGGCGTTGGCCAGGTGGACTCCCGGGCGCGGCACGAACCCCAGCGACGGGTCGAAGGACTCGCCGATCCGCTTGTACGCGACCCAGAGATCCCAGGGGTCGTTGGGGAAATCGACGATGCCTCCGACGGCGGTGCGGTCGCCGGTGAGCTCCTCGCGGTCGGTCGCCAGTCCCCAGACGCCCACCAGGAGGTTCCTGCCTCCCAGGAAGCTCGAGGTGTTGTAGACGAAATCCCCACCCAGGGTGTAGCTCCCCTCGCGACCCAGTGGATCTCCGAAGGTCGCCAGCACCCCCGCGCTGGAGCGCTCGAGGAGGGTCTGCTTGAACCGGAAGGCGCCCATCCCCGTGCGCTGGACCAGCCCCTCGACCGCACCGGTCCGGGTGACGAGCCCGCCGAAGCTGGTGCGACCGCTGCGCCCGGTGACCTTGCCCCCGACCCGCAGCGGCACCTGCCGGCCCTCCACGAGGCCGATCCGTCGGGTGAAGAAGGGCACGAGGTCCGGGCTGTGGAAGGTGGAGAGACCGGCCCCGAAGTCGAAGATGTCGGCCCCGTCCAGGAAGAAGGACCGTTTTTCGGGAAAGAAGAGGGGGAACCGCGTCAGGTTCGTGCGCCGGGTGTCCACCTCCGTCTCCGCGAAGTCCGTGTTGAGCGTCACGACGGCCGTGGCGTTGCTGCCGAGGCGCTTGAAGACGTCCAGGCTGGGATCCACGTCGTCGTCCCATCCGACGTCGGGATCGTCCTTCACGACGCCGCCCGAGACGGAGGGCCGTACGGTGAGGCCCAGTCCCGTCTCGAACCGGGGAAGTCCCGTGATGCGTCCCGCGCGCGTGGTCTGCGTCAGGACGGCGTCCCGGGTGGGACTGGCCCAGCGGCTCACCTCGAGGGTCCGCTGCACGCGCCGCTCGAGGTTGAAGCCCCAGGCGTCCAGGCCCGCCCGGAAGCTGAGGCTCTGCAGGGGGATCCGGAGCTCGGCGGTCCATCCGGCCTCGCTCCGTCTCGTGCCGGCCTCCCACACCGCGTCCCAGCTCGCGTTCTCTCCCAGGCCCTGCTCGGCTACCAGGGCGTCGTACCGGGCGCCCCCCGGATTGACGGCGAAGACGTATCCGGACTGCCCGTCCCGGAAGGGGTCCAGGACGATCTTGACGTGATCCTCGGACCGGAGCTCGCTGTCCCGGGCCTTGGCGTAGCTCACGATTCCGGAAGGCTCGGGATCGACGGCCCGGATGCCGATGTAGAGGTTCTCCGCCCCGGCCAGGATGCGGACCTCGGTGCGGAAGGTCGGATCCCGTCCTTCCACCGGCTCCACCATGGTGAGGTCCCCGAGTGGCGACGCCTCGCCCCAGGACGCCTCGTCCAGGACCCCGTCCACGTGAATCGGGCCGTCGAGCCGGCCCACCGGCGCCACGGGAGGCGCCTGGCCCGAGAGCCCCTCGACGGCCCCGGCGAGAGCCCAGAAGAGCCCACACGCCACCACCGCTCTCACGGAGAACCTCCTGGAGAGGAAGGCTGCGCGACTCCGAAGAAGGACGCGCGCACCGAGGGTAGCGCGCGACGGGAGACACCTGCAAGGTGCCTTCGTGCCGAACCACGATGGCCCCTTCTGGAGTATGCTGGACTCCGGAGCCCGTCATCACCCCACACGACCTCGCCGCCTCCCATGGATGTTCTCGACGCCATCGCCGCCCGCCGCTCCATCAAGACCTTCACCGACCGAGAGGTCACCCGGGACGAGATCGAGCGCCTGCTCGACACGGTCTGCCACGCCCCCAATCACCGCATGACGGAGCCGTGGCGCTTCTACGTGCTCGGGCCGGAGGCGCGGAAGGGGTACGGCGAGGCGCTCGGGCACCGCAAGGCGAAGCGGGTGGACGACCCGGAGGCGGCCCGCGCGGTGGTCGAGAAGGTGGCGGCCACCCACGAAGCGCTCCCGGCCATGATCGCGGTCGCGATCGTGCGGGATGACAACCCGGAGATCCACGAGGAGGACTACGCGGCGGCGTTCATGGGCGTGGAGAACCTGTCGCTGGCCGCCCTCGAGATGGGGCTCGGTACGCACCTGAAGACGGGCGCGGTGATGGACGACCCCGCGGCGCGGGCGGCCGTGGGGCTGCCGGAGGACGAGCGCATCGTGGCCATCGTGAACGTGGGCGAGCCGGAGGGCGTGCCCGAGGCCAGGCCGCGCACGCCGGCCGCCGACGTCACGACCTGGGTGCCGTAGGTCGCGCGGCCCGAGCGACCTGTGCCCGGAGGGGGGATGGATCTCGTCGTGACGGGCCTCGTTGCGGGAGTCACGGGGACGCTGGTGATGGACGCGTTGAACCTCCTCTTCGCGCGGACGGGGGCGATCGCGAGGATCGACGTGGCGACCATCGGCCGCATGGCGATGGGCTGGGCACGGGGGCGCTTCCGCTACGGGGACCCGAGCGAGATGGAGCCGACCACCCACGATCGGCGCTCCGGCTTCATCGCCCACTACGGCATCGGCGTGAGCCTCGCGCTCGCCTACGTGATCGGTTGGCGCCTCCTCGTCGGGGGACCCGTCTCGCCCGGCTGGGCCGTCGTCTACGGCGTGGCGACGACAGTCGCCTCCTGGTTCCTCGTCTTCCCGTCCCTGGGGCAGGGGATGCTGGGAAGGCGGTCTCCCGAGGGTCTCAGGGCCCCTCTCTCGAGCCTCGCCAACCACCTCTTCTACGGCGTGGGCCTCGCGGTGGGGATCGCCGTGCTGTGAGCTACGCCTCGTTCGGCACCCTCATGGAGAGTCCGATCCTCCCCCGCTCGAGATCCACGTTCAGCACCCGTACCCGGATCGTCTGCCCCACGCGCACCACCTCCGAGGCGTCCTCCACGTAGCGGTCGGCCAGCTCGGAGATGTGCACCAGCCCGTCCCGGTGCACGCCGACGTCGACGAAGGCCCCGAAGGCCACCACGTTGGTCACGACGCCCTGGAGGACCATGCCCTCCTCCAGGTCCTCGGGCTTCTGGACGTCGTCCCGGAACGACGGGGGCTCGAAGTCGTCGCGGGGGTCCCGCCCGGGCCGGCGCAGCTCGGCCAGGATGTCCTCCAGGGTCGGGCGGCCCACGTCCTCGCCGACGTATCGATCCAGGGTCGCTTCGAGCCGGTCCAGCCGCGCGTCGTCTCCGACGAGGTCGGCCAGCTCCACGCCCAGGTCCCGGGCCATGCGGGCAACGAGCCCGTAGCGCTCCGGGTGGACGGCGGTGGAGTCCAGGGGGTGGTCCCCGTCCCGGATCCTCAGGAAGCCGGCCGCCTGTTCGAACGTCCCGGGGCCCAGCCGGTGGACGTCGAGCAGCTCCCGCCGGGAGGAGAGCCCGTCCCGCTCCTCCCGGAGGGCGATGAGGTTCTCCGCCAACGCCGGTCCGATGCCGGCCACGTAGGAGAGCAGCGGGGCCGAGGCCGTGTTCACCTCCACCCCCACCCGGTTGACGCACCCCTCCACCACCTGGTCCAGCCGCTCGGCCAGCCGGGTCTGGTTCACGTCGTGCTGGTACTGTCCGACCCCGATGGAGCGGGCGTCGATCTTGACCAGCTCGGCCAGGGGGTCCTGGAGGCGCCGGGCGATCGAGACCGCTCCCCGCAGCGACACGTCCAGCTCGGGGAGCTCCTCCCGCGCCAGCTCCGAAGCCGAGTAGACCGAAGCCCCCGCCTCATTCACCAGGACCACGGCCGGCCCCTGGGCCTCCACGACGGCCTCCCGCACCGCGCCCTCGGTCTCCCGCGAGGCGGTGCCGTTCCCGACGGCGACGAGCTCCACCCCGTGTCGACCCACGAGGGTTCGCACCTTGCTCCTGAATCCCTCCTCCTGGTGGAGGTACAGCACGTCGGTCGCCAGCACGCCCCCCGTGCGGGAGATCACGGCCGCCTTCACCCCGGTCCGGAACCCGGGATCGAGCCCGAGGACCACCCGCTCCCCGGCCGGCGGCTGGAGGAGGAGGTCCTCCAGATTCGCCCCGAAGATGCGGATGGCCTCCTCCTCGGCCCGGTCCGTGAGCTCCCCCTTGATCTCGGACTCGATGCCGGGGTGGAGGAGTCGGCTCCAGGAGTCCCGCGCCGCCGCCTCGAGCTGCTCCCGGGCCGGTCCACGCGCCAGCGCATGGGAGATCACGCGGGGAAGTGCCGGGTCCGGCGCCTCGATCCCCCAGGCGAGGACCCCCTCGGACTCGCCCCTCCGGAGGGCCAGTACCCGGTGGGGCGCGACCCTTCGTACGGGCTCCGAGTGCTCGAAATAGTCCCGGAAGGCCTGGGCCGCCGGGAGGTCCCTCTTGCCGCGGCGGACCCGCGAGGTGACCCGCCCGGTCTTCCGGGCGAGGTCGCGCACCCATCGCCGAAGCCCCGCGTCCTCGGCCAGGCGCTCGGCGAGGACGTCCCGGGCTCCGGCCAGCGCGGCCTCCTCGTCGGGCACCTCCGCTTCGGCATCGATGAACCGGGCAGCGGCCCGGCGAGCGCCGGCGTCGTCCACCCGACCGTTCCACAGGAGGTCGGCCAGGGGCTCCAGTCCCCGCTCCCGTGCCGCGGTGGCCCGTGTCCGGCGGCGCGGCCTGAAGGGGAGGTAGAGGTCCTCGAGCTCCTGGCGGGTGCGCGCCGCGCCGATCTGCTCCTTCAGCCGCTCGTTGAGCTCGCCCTGGTCGCCGATGGACGCCAGGATCGTCTCCCGCCGGGCCTCCAGCTCGGTCCGATACCGCGCGCGCTCCTGGACCTCGCGAAGCTGGACCTCGTCGAGCCCGCCGGTCCGCTCCTTTCGGTAGCGGGCGATGAAGGGGAGGGTGTTCCCCTCGTCGAAGAGGGCGAGGGCCGCGGCCACGTCGGCGCGCCGGAGGGAGAGGTCACGGGCGACGGCGGGAGCGGTGTCGGCGAGGGCCATGGAGGACGGGGCGGGAGGGGAGGCACGTCGAGGACGCAGGAAGATAGGGAGCGCCGGGGGGCCGGTGAACCGAGGGGACCGGATCCGCCGAGCCGCCCGTCACTCCAGGATCTCCACCTCCTCGGCCCCGGCCGCCGTCCGGAGGGCGCCGTCCAGGGTGGCGAGCGGCACTCCGTAGCGGACCGCCACCTCCAGATACGCCGCGTCGTACGCGCTCAGCCCGTGGGTCCGTGCCAGGAGCGGGGTGCCCTGAAACGCCCGCCCCCGCCCGACCGGGTCCACGGCGATGGGGAGGGCACGACCGCTTCACCTCCGTCCAACGCCCCCAGGACGTCGTCCGCGTAGCCTTCCCCCTCGTCCTCGAAGCACCAGGAGAGGGCGACGGAGGCGTCCAGCACGAAGTTCATCGCCGGCCCTCGTCGATCAGCGCCCGTACCGTGAGGTCCGGGCCGAGGCGACGGCCTCTCGCGAACTCCCGAACGGCCGCCACCGCCTCGCTCGCCGTCGCCGAGGATTCGTGGCGGAAGGGTACCAGTCGCGCGACGGGCCGACCGTGGCGAGTGATGGTGATCCGCTCTCCCTTCTCGACCCTCCTCAGGAGGGTGGGCAGGTGGGTCTTGGCCTCTTAGGAGCCGATCGAGTCCATGGGGGTCCCGGTTCAGACTGGTCTACGACTGGTCTATAATCTGGGCGGGTGCAGCCCGGGAGGGTAGAGTCCCAGGGGCGGGCGATGACGATCGACCCCGACCGCATCGGTGGGCCCTGGCGCCCATGCCATGCTGGGGGGACATTCCCGATACCGGGTGGGGGGGTCCTCCACACCTGGCCGCCGGATCCCCGCCCGTCCCGATTCCAGGAGGCTCGCATGGCCCGCCGCCCCGTCAACCTCGCCGAGAAGTTCGCGCTCGTCCCGGAGCCGTGGTCGCCGCGGGTGGTTGCGGAGCTCAACGACTATCAGTTCAAGATCGCCAGGATCCAGGGAGAGTTCATCTGGCACGCGCACCCCGACACGGACGAGGCGTTCATCGTCCTGGCCGGGGAGATGGAGATCGAGCTCCGGGACGGGCCCGTGAAGCTCGGGGCGGGAGAGTTGTTCGTCGTCCCGCGCGGGGTCGAGCACCGCCCCGTCGCCGCGGAGGAGTGTCACATCCTGATGGTCGAGCCACGGGGGGTGCGGAACACGGGGGACGCGGGAGGGGAGCGGACCGTGGAGAACGACGTCTGGGTGTGAGGCCGGCCCGCCCTGGGGAGAGCCACTCCGTGGACGGCCGACGCCTCTCGCGACGACCTGTGAGCCTTGACGGACAGCCCCGCTGGATTAAACATGATCTAATGAGTTAGTTTTGTTTAATTCACGTGCGCGGGGATGTCGGGTATGGGGAAGGGAGATCACCTGGGCGAGTTCGAGGAGATCGTGCTCCTCGCCGTGGGGCGGCTCGAGGGGGACGGCCACGGCGCTTCGATCCACGAGGAGATCCTGGCGACGACCGGCCGGGACGTTTCCATCGCCGCGGTCTACGTCACGCTCTCCCGTCTCGCGGACAAGGGGTACGTGGACACGGGGGTGGAGCTGGCGGGCGAGGAACGGGGCGGGCGCCCCCGGAAGACCTTCGCCTTGGCGGAGGCGGGCATCGCCGAGCTCCAGCGCTCCAGGATCGTCCACGCCCGCCTCTGGGACGGACTGGACTTCGATCCGCTCCGGGCGGGGGACTGAAGCGTGCCCCGGCCCCCGACCCTGGCCCGGCGCCTGCTCCAGCGGCGGCTCCAGGAGCCGACACGCACCTACCTCCTCGGGGACCTGGAAGAGCGGTTCCGGGCCATGGCCCGCCGCTCCCCCGTCCGTGCACGGCTCTGGTACTGGCGCCAGGCGGCATTGGCTCTCCTGCTTCCCGTTCCCGGAGCCGTCGGGGTCCCTCTCGGACCGGCGCCCGGTGACCTGGCCCGCGACCTCCGGCAGGGGCTCCGCGCCCTCCGCCGCCGACCGGGAGCCGCCCTCGCGGCCATCCTGCCCCTGGGGCTCGGCATCGGCGTGGTCGCGACGGCGTTCAGCATCGTCTGGGGCACGGTCCTGGCCGGGCTCCCCTTCGAGGACGCCGGCCGGCTGGTGCACTTCGAGCGGGCGAGACCTCTGGAGGGCCAGACGTCGCTGGCGGTGACCCCCCACGACTACCTGGCGTGGCGGGGGTCGCAGCGGTCCTTCGTGGACCTCGGTGCCTACGTGGAGCGTGAGGTCGCGTTCCCCCGGGACGGTGCCCCGCCCGAGCGGTACGACGGTGTCGCCATCTCCGCCCGCTCGTTCGGCCTCCTCCGGGTCGATGCGGCGCTGGGCCGCGCCTTCACCGAGGCCGACATGGAGCCGGGCGCTCCTGCGGTGATCCTGCTCGGCCACCGGCTCTGGACCGCCCGGTTCGGCGCCGATCCGGGTGTGATCGGCCGCGACGTGGTCGCCAACGGGCGCCCCACGACCGTGGTGGGGGTGATGCCGCCCGGCTTCGGGTTCCCCATCGCCGAGTCCTTCTGGCTCCCCCTCCAGCTCGACCCCGCCGGCATCGTGCGGGGCCAGGGCCGGCTGGACGTCTTCGGACGCCTCCGTCCCGGCGTGGATCTGGAGGCCGCCCGCAGGGAGTTCGACGGGATCACGGGCCGACTGGCCGAGGCGTACCCGGACACCCACGCGGGCGTGACCGCCTCGCTGCGGACCTTCCACGACGAGTACGTCGGAGAGGCCTTCACCGGCACGGTCGTCCGGCTCGTCGCCGGCGCCGTCCTCGTCCTGCTCGTGTGCTGCGCGAACGTGGCCAACCTGCTCTTGATCCGTGGCTTCCGGCGCCGGAAGGACCTGGCCGTCCGGCGGGCCCTGGGTGCCACCGGCGGCGCGCTGGTCCGGCAGCTGCTCGCCGAGGCCGCGATCCTGTCCGCCGCCGGTGCGGCGCTGGGCGTCGGTCTGGCAGCGTACGGGGTGGCCTGGTTCAACCGTGCCGGGACCGGCGCCGGGGTCTTCGCCCTCCCCCACGGGTCGGACTCCCTCTTCTGGTGGGACGTCGGGCTCAACGGGCCCACCCTGGCGGCGGCCGCCGCCGTGGCGGGCGTCGCCACGCTGCTCGCGGGTCTCCTGCCGGCGCTCAGGGTGGTCGGAGCGGGGGACCTCGGGCGCCGCGGGGCGCGGGGCTCGGGACCGGGCGCGGGTCGCCTCCAACGCGGAATCGTGCTGGCGCAGCTGGCCCTGACCGCCGGCCTCCTGGTGGCCGCCGGCTTCGTCACCCGGAGCGTGGGCAACGTCTCCAGCGCCATGGCCCGGTGGGTGGACGACGACGTGCGGGTCCTCCGGCTGAGTCTGCCGTCGGCGGCGGAGGCCGGTGGTCGCTCGTACGGGGGCACGGAGGCCCAGCTCCGCTTCGTGGCCGAGCTGGAGGACCGGCTCGCGGCCGATCCGGCGGTCTCCACCGCGAGCTTCGCCACGGCCGTTCCCCTGGATCCGCCCCGCTCCGCTCCCGTGCGGCTCGAGGGCGAGGTCGGGCCCGAGACGCCGGAGCGGGACGCCGGTGTGGTCACCGTCTCGCCGGCCTACTTCGACGTCTTCGGGGTGGCGGCCGAGCAGGGGCGTGTCCTCGAGCGCGGGGACCGGGCCGGCACGCCCCCCGTGGCCGTGGTGAACCGGAGCTTCGCCGAACGTCACCTCCCGGGGAGGAGCCCGCTGGGAGCACGGATCCGTCTGGGCGGGACCGCGTCGGACGAGCCCTGGCTCGAGATCGTCGGCGTGATCCCGGATCTCTGGGAACAGCCCGGAGCACCCGACCGCCAGGCCGGCGTCTACCTGCCGCTCCGCCAGGTCGCCGTGGGCGACCCGATGGTCCGGGTGGGTCCGTGGGGTCTGGCGTATCCGTCGCTCGCCCTGCGGGAGAGCCGTCCCGGCGCCGCCGACGCGAGCCTCCTGGGCGGCCACGTCTTCGCCATGGATCCGGCGCTTCCGATCCGCAGCCTCGAGAGCATGGCGGACGTGGCGGACCGTCGACTGGGGCGGTACCGGGTCTGGGGCCGGTTCTGGCTCGCCTTCGCCGCGGCTACGCTGCTGCTGGCGGCCCTGGGCGTCTACGGCGTGCTCTCGTTCCACGTGACCGTCCGGACGGCCGAGATCGGCGTCCGGCGGGCCCTCGGCGCGTCGGTGGCCTCGGTCCAGCGGGAGGTGGTCCTCGGGGCCCTCCGGGAGGTGGCCCTCGGGGTGACCCTGGGCCTCGGGCTCGGATCCCTGGTGGCCCGGGGCCTGGGCCACGTCCTCTACGGGGTGGACGATGGGGATCCAGCCGTGTTCCTCGCCGTGGCGCTCCTGGTCACCGTCGTCGCGCTGGGGGCGAGCTGGCTGCCGGCCCGGCGGGCGGCGCGTATCGATCCCCGCCGGGCCATGCGAGCGGAGTAGCGAGGACCGACGGCGTGGCCTCCCTCTTCGGCCGCGACGTCCGGGGGGCGCTCGCCCCTATTCCGCCCGTAGCGTCTTCGCCGGATCGAGGCGCGTGGCCCTCACCGCCGGGATCAGGTTGGCCGCCAGCGCCACGGCCACCAGCAGCGTGGGCACGCCGACGAAGGTCACGGCGTCGGTCGTGCCGATCCCGAACACGAGGCTGCCCATCAGGCGGCTCACGGCGAAGGCGCCCAGGAGGCCGATGGCGATGCCCGCGCCGACCATGCGCACGCCCTGGCCCACGACCATCCAGCGCACCGTGCCGACCTCGGCGCCGAGGGCCATGCGCAGTCCGATCTCGTTCCTGCGCTGGGAGACGGCGTAGGACATGACCCCGTAGATGCCGATGGCGGCCATGAGCAGGGCGAAGACGGCGAAGGTCACGAAGAGGGTCAGGAGGGCGAGACGGGTGGCTTCGCTCTCGTAGCGGATCTGCTCCACGGTCTGGACGGCGTCCACGGGCAGCTCGGGGTCCACGCCCGCGATGGCCGCCCGGATGCTCCCGGACACGGTGGCCGGATCGGCGTCGGTCCGGCCGACGAGGAGCATCCCCTCCCTGGCGTCCTGGTCGTAGGGGAAGTAGAGGTTCACGGCCGGTCGGTCGCTGTCGCCGTTGCTGCGCACGTCCGAGACGACCCCCACGATCTGGATCGGCTCCTCCAGCCCCGACACGCGGATCCGCCGGCCCAGCGGGTCCTCGCCGGGCCAGTACCGTTCCGCCAGCTCACGGCTGACCACGGTCACCGGGGGGGACTCCGGGCCGTCCTCCGGCCCGAAGCCCCGGCCCCGCTGCACGTCCATGCCGAGGAGGTCGAAGAGACCCGGCGACACGGTCAACACCAACCCCGTGGGCGCGGCCACGCCCTCCACCGCTTCCCGTCCTTCGACGGTGAACGAACGCCGGCGACCGGAGTTCACCCCCGGCAGGGCGCTCGTCATCTCCGTGGATCCCACCGAGGGCACCCCCGCGAGGGCCTCCCTGGCCAGGTCGAAGAACCGGATGCGGGCGTCCTGCTCGGAGTAGACCGACTCCGGGAGGCTCAAGGTGGCGGTCAGGAGCCCCTCTCCGTCGTACCCCAGGGGCCGGCTGTTGAGGTTGATCACCGACCGGGTGAGGAGGGTCGCCAGCACCATGAGGGTCAGGGCCAGGGCGACCTGGGCCGTGACCAGGATGGACCGGGAGCGCTTCCCGGCCCGTCCCCCGTCGCCGGAGCGGCCGTCCCGGAGCACGCCCGACGGGTCTCCGGCCGAGGTCCGGAGGGCGGGGAAGAGGCCGAAGACGAGGGGTGCCAGCAGGGAGACCAGGAGCGTGAACGCGAGGACCCGCCCATCCAGCTCGGCCATGAGGAAGACCTGCTCGGTTCCGGCGGAGATCCGCACCATCGCCTCGTTGAGCGCCTTGGCGGTGGCCAGGCCCAGGGCAGCGGCGGCCAGCGAGATGACCAGGCTCTCGGTGAGCAGCTGGCGGATCAGCCGGGCCCGCCCCGCGCCCAGCGCCGAGCGCACTGCGATCTCCCGGGCCCGCACGGTGGCTCGGGCCAGGAGCATGTTGGCCACGTTGGCGCACGCGATGAGGATGACCATCCCCACGGCGAGCTGAAGGAGGAGGAGGATGGTGTTGCCGTCCCGGTCGATGAGGGTCTCCCGGATCGGCGCCGACCAGAGTCCCCACCCGGTGTTGTCGGCGGGGTGCTCCGCCGCCAGGTCCTGGCCGATCCTGCGCACCTCCTCCGTGGCGACGGCCTGGGAGACGCCCGGAGCGATGCGGCCGGTCACGAAGAGGTAGCGGGCGCTACGGTTGGGCTCCGAGCGGTTCAGGATCAGAGGCGTGGCCACCTGGACTTCGGCGAAGCTGGCGAACTCGAAGCGGGGGTCCATGACGCCGACGATGGTGTGCTCCACCCCGTCCAGGCGGATCGTGCGCCCCAGGACGTCGGGCCGGCCCGCGTACTCGCTCTTCCAGTACCCGTACGTGAGCATGGCCACCGGCGGGGCGCCCCAGCGGTCCTCCCCCTCAGCGAAGCCCCGTCCCAGATGGGGAGGAAGCCGCCAGTTCTCGAGGGTGCCGGCGGTCAGCTGGACTCCCGGGACGCGTACCGGCTGGTCGCCGTCGGTCCGCACCCATCGGGTCTCGCTCAGGGCCGACAGGAACTCGAAGCTCCGGCTCCGCTCCACCAGCTCCAGGTAGTCGGCCGGAGAGACCGAGCCCCGGTCGATCTCGAGCTCCCGATTCACGCTACGGATCATCGCC
>JASFUL010000109.1:0-12282 GCA_050050315.1 Gemmatimonadota bacterium | reverse complement strand
CGATCTTTTGGTGGACCGGCAGAGCCGAGGGTGAGCCGGAGCGAAGCGAGGAGGGGGTCTTAGGTGGTAGAGAGAGGCCGACCGAATCGTGGAGCTCGAGGCGACACCCGAGGCTCCCGAGTGATTTCGGATGCAGCCGTGCGACGGGCAAGGCGAAGCGAGGGAGGCGCACTCATGTGCGTCGACCGAGCGGAGACCGACGCACGTCGTGCGGATGCGCCGAAAGCACGAAGGGAGATGCTGGTCAAGCGAGAAAGTGCGCACGGTGGATGCCTGGGCACGAACCGGCGAGGAAGGACGTGGCAAGCTGCGAAAAGCTTCGGGGAGCTGCAAGCAAGCGTCGATCCGGAGATGTCCGAATGGGGAAACCCGGCGGGGGTGATACCCCGTCATCCTGAAAGGGAAGCCAACCCGGGGAACTGAAACATCTAAGTACCCGGAGGAAGAGAAATCAAACGAGATTCTCCTAGTAGCGGCGAGCGAACGGGGAAGAGCCCAAACCGTGGGGGGTTGAACCCCTGCGGGGTTGAGGGACCTCGAGGGAGGCGAACGAAAGCGTAGCGGAACGCGCCTGGAACGGCGGACCGGAGGGGGTGAGAGTCCCGTATGCGAAACGCGAGTAGGGAGCTGTCGAGGCACCCGAGTAGGCCGGGGCACGAGAAATCCCGGTCGAATCTGGGGGGACCATCCTCCAAGGCTAAATACGAGTTCGTGACCGATAGCGAAGAGTACCGTGAGGGAAAGGTGAAAAGAACGCCTGACGGCGAGTGAAAGAGACCCTGAAACCGTGTGCATACAAGCGGTAGGAGCCTGGGTCCTCCTTCGGGAGGGGAAGGGTGACTGCGTGCCTTTTGCATTATGATCCGGCGAGTTGCTCCTCACGTGCGAGGTTAAGGCCTTCAGGGCCGGAGCCGAAGCGAAAGCGAGTCTGAAGAGGGCGAGGAGTACGTGGGGGCAGACCCGAAACCGAAGCGATCTATCCATGGCCAGGGTGAAGCCGGGGTAACACCTGGTGGAGGCCCGAACCGATGTGGGTTGAAAACTACTCGGATGAGCTGTGGATAGGGGTGAAAGGCCAATCAAGCTCGGAGATAGCTGGTTCTCCCCGAAATATATTTAGGTATAGCCTCAGGGCATGTCTGCGGGAGGTAGAGCACTGAAAGGGTTAGGGGCCTTACCCGGTTACCGACCCCTATCAAACTCCGAATGCCCGACAGATGGATCCTGGGAGTCAGTGGGCGAGCGATAATGTCCGTCCGCGAGAGGGAAAGAACCCAGACCGTCAGCTAAGGTCCCCAAGTGCGGGTTAAGTGAGAAAGGATGTGGATTTGCCGAGACAACTGGGAGGTTGGCTTAGAAGCAGCCATGCCTTCAAAGAGTGCGTAATAGCTCACCAGTCAAGTGGATCCGCGCCGATAATGGTCGGGACTCAAACCCGTCACCGAAGCTACGGATGGAGGCATCCTTTGGGATGCTGAAGTGGTAGGGGAGCGTTCCCTGAGCAGGGAAGCCGGCCCGGGAGGGTCCCGGTGGAGCGCAGGGAAGTGAGTATGCCGGAATGAGTACGCGATAAACGGGGTGAGAATCCCCGTCACCGAAAGCCTAAGGGTTCCGGAGCCAGGTTCATCCGCTCCGGGTTAGTCGGTCCCTAAGCCGAGGCCGAAGGGCGTAGGCGATGGGAAACAGGTTAATATTCCTGTACCAGAGTGTAGGCGTTCGACCCTGAGGGGGGACGCAGGAACGTAGCAGCCGTCGGGGGATGGAAGTCCCGATGCAAGGTGGTAGGCGTTTCCGGGCAGGCAAATCCGTCCGGAGCAGCCGAGCGCCGATGCCGAAGGGGCCTTCGGGCCCCGCCAAGGGCTGTGAAGTCGACTGCCGAGAAAAGCCTCGCAGGGGAGTCTGCACTGTGACCGTACCGTAAACGGACACACGTAGGCGAGGCGAGAAGCCTAAGGTGCTCGAGTGATCCGCGGAGAAGGAACTCGGCAAAATGTCCCCGTAACTTCGGGAGAAGGGGAGCCCGTGACAGGTGAACTCCGTAGCGGAGGGAGCCGAAGCGGGCCGCAGAGAATCGGTCCAAGCGACTGTTTATTAAAAACACAGGTGTCTGCGAAGTCGCGTAAGACGACGTATAGGCACTGACGCCTGCCCGGTGCCGGAAGGTTAAAGGGAGGGCTTAGGGGCAACCCGAAGGTCTGAACTGAAGCCCCGGTAAACGGCGGCCGTAACTATAACGGTCCTAAGGTAGCGAAATTCCTTGTCGGGTAAGTTCCGACCTGCACGAATGGCGTAACGACTTGGACACTGTCTCCTCCGCGAGCTCGGCGAAATTGGAGTATCGGTGAGGATACCGATTACCCGCGACAGGACAAAAAGACCCCGTGCACCTTTACTACACCCTGCCATTGGGTCTTGGCACCGCATGTGTAGCATAGGTGGGAGGCAATGAACCATCCTCGCCAGGGGATGGGGAGCCATCTGTGAAATACCACCCTTACGATGTTGAGGCTCTAACCCAGGAGAGTGAATCCTCTCCGGAGACCGTGGCAGGCGGGTAGTTTGACTGGGGCGGTCGCCTCCCAAAGCGTAACGGAGGCGCGCAAAGGTTCCCTCAGCGCGGTCGGCAATCGCGCGAAGAGTGTAAAGGCAGAAGGGAGCTTGACTGCGAGACCGACGGGTCGAGCAGGTGCGAAAGCAGGCCTTAGTGATCCGGTGGTTCCGGATGGAAGGGCCATCGCTCAACGGATAAAAGGTACGCCGGGGATAACAGGCTTATCGCCCCCGAGAGTTCACATCGACGGGGCGGTTTGGCACCTCGATGTCGGCTTATCGCATCCTGGGGCTGGAGAAGGTCCCAAGGGTCGGGCTGTTCGCCCGTTAAAGCGGTACATGAGCTGGGTTTAGAACGTCGTGAGACAGTTCGGTCTGTATCCGTCGTGGGCGTTGGAGTGTTGAGGGGAGCCATCCCTAGTACGAGAGGACCGGGATGGACCGACCACTCGTGTACCGGTTGTTCCGCCAGGGGCAGTGCCGGGTAGCGACGTCGGGAAGGGATAACCGCTGAAAGCATCTAAGTGGGAAGCCCACCCCGAGATGAGCACTCCCAGCCCGTCAAGGGCTCAGAAGGGCCGTGCGAGACGAGCACGTCGATAGGCGGCAGGTGGACGCGTGGCAACACGTGAAGCCGAGCCGTACTAATTGCCCGAGAGGCTTGACCGGCGTCCCTCTCCCTTCGTCCACCGACAGACGGACGACGGAGACGGGAGGCCCGGAAGGACGACCTCCCTTCCACCACGAGATTCTGCCTGAACACCTCGTGCGACGGCACCCCCACGGTGTCCCTCTCTCCCACCCACCCTCTGGACCCCCTCAGACTGAGCGGAGACCGCTCGTTTCAGCGGTCTCCCACGACTCGAGCGCTGGTGGCCATAGCGCGAGGGCAACACCCGTTCCCATCCCGAACACGGCCGTTAAGCCTCGCAGCGCGGATGGTACTGCCGGGGAGACCCGGTGGGAGAGTACGTCGCCGCCAGCCTCATCTCCGAAAGCCCCCGTCCCGCTTCCCGCGGTCCGGGGGCTTTCTCCGTTCCGTTACCTCCGCCCCCGGGGGCCTCAGAACAGCGTGTAGATGAACGGCGCCAGGGCCGAACCCTCCACGAGCACGATCACCAGGCTCAGGAGCAGGAGGAGGATCACGATGGGCGAGATCCACCACAGCTTCCTGGCCTTCAGGAAGCCCCAGATGCGGGCGACGTCTCGCTTGAAGCCCATCGGCTCGTGCTCCTCGGAGGTGTGGGTTCAGTAGGGCTCGTCCGGGCGGCTCACCGGTCCGTCCGGATCCACGTCCTGCCAGAAGGTCCCGGCGTCGGACCTCCCGAAGGACCGGATGGCCAGCCGATCTCGACCCAGGAGGCGGCCCAGCAGGGCCAGCGGCGTGACGCCGAGGAAGAAGGTAATGGTGAGCAGCACCCGTGTCATGACGGCGCCCAGCTTCTCCGCGAGCCACATCCAGCCTCGTTCCACCGGTCCGAGGATGCGCGGCGAGACCAGCCCCACCGCCAGGAACGCCGCGCCGATCCCCGCCATCCAGGGTGCCGCCGGCACGCCCCGCCACCAGAAGAGCAGCCCGAGCAGACCGAATCCGACGGTCATGACGAGGCCGAACTTCCGCAGGTGGGACGTGGGGTCCCGATCGGGCTCGGGCTCCGGCCAGGTCCAGGGGTGCGGCGGGACCGAAGGCGCCCGCCAGCGTGCCCCGTCGCCTTCCGAACCGGATTGCGCCGCCTTGAGGAGGAGGCAGTCCTCGAGCACCAGCGCGTCCATCTCGGTGACCATGAAGTCCCGGTACGCTTCCGCCGGGGTGCAGACGATGGGCTCGCCCGCGAGGTTGAAGGACGTGTTGACCACGAGCCCGTAGCCGGTCCGATCGCGGAAGCGCCCCAGGAGCCGCGCGTAGCGGGGGCTGCTCTCACTTCGCACGGTCTGGACCCGGGCCGTGTAGTCGACGTGCGTGACGGCGGGGACGTCGCTCCGGACCACCCTCACCGCGTCGACACCCCGTACCGACTCCTCCCCGGGGTCCGGTCTGCGCCGGCGCTCTTCGCGCACCGGCGCTACGAGCAGCATGTAGGGCGAGTCCCGGTCGAGGTCGAAGTAGCGGGACGCGTCCTCGGCGAGGCACGAGGGGGCGAAGGGGCGGAACGACTCGCGGCCCTTGATCTTGAGGTTGAGCACCGACTGCATGGTCGGGCTCCGGGCGTCCCCCAGGATGCTCCGGTGGCCCAGGGCCCGCGGTCCGAACTCCATGCGTCCGTGGAGCCACCCCACGACCTTCTCCTCCTCCAGCAGGTCGCACGTCCGCTCCAGGAGGTCGTCCTCGCCAAGCCGCTCATGGGCGATGCCCTCCCGCTCGAGCCAGGCGGCGACCTCCCCGGCGTCGAAGGCCGGTCCCAGGTACGAGCCCCCCTGGCGGTCGTGGCCGCTCTCCACGGTCCGGGGCTCGCCCCGGACCTGGTGCCAGGCGAAGAGGGCGGCGCCCAGTGCGCCCCCGGCATCCCCCGCAGCCGGCTGGATCCATAGGTCGTCGAACACCCCGGCGCGCAGGATCTTTCCGTTCGCCACGCAGTTGAGCGAGACCCCGCCGGCGAGACAGAGACGCCGCATCCCACTCTCGCGGCGCACGTACCGGGCGATCCGCATCATCGCCTCTTCCGTCACCACCTGGATCGAGCGGGCGAGGTCCATGTGCCTGGGCGTGAGCGGCTCGCCCGGGTCCCGCGGCGGGCCGCCGAACAGGTCGTGGAAGGTGCCCCCGGTCATGGTGAGCCCCGAAAGATAGTCGAAGTAGCGTTGGTTCAGGTGGAAGGAGCCGTCCTCACGCAGATCGACGAGCTCCTCCAGGATCGCGTCCACGTAGCGGGGCTCGCCGTAGGGCGCCAGCCCCATGACCTTGTATTCGCCCGAGTTGACGCGGAAGCCGAGGTAGTACGTGAAGGCGCTGTAGAGGAGCCCGATCGAGTGGGGGAACGGGATCTCCTGGCGGAGCTCGATCCGTTCGCCTCGGCCGATCCCCCAGCTGGTGGTGGTCCATTCGCCGACCGCGTCGAAGGTCACGATGGCCGCTTCCTCGAAGGGCGACGGGAAGAACGCCGAGGCGGCGTGGGACTGGTGGTGCTCGGGGAAGAGGAACGGTCCCTCGTCGTAGCCCAGGAAGTCCCGGATCCGTCCCTCGATCCAGAGCTTCTCCTTGAGCCACAGTGGCATGGCCATCAGGTACGGCCGGAGCCCTCGGGGCGCCGTCCCCAGGTACGTCTCCAGCAGCCGTTCGAACTTGAGCCACGGCTTCTCGTAGAAGGCCACCGCGTCGAGCTCCGCCGCGTCGACCCCGCCCTCCTCCAGGCAGTAGCGGATGGCGTGACCCGGAAACGAGGGGTCGTGCTTCACCCGCGAGAAGCGTTCTTCCTGAGCGGCCGCCACGATCTCGCCGTCGCGCAGGAGGCACGCGGCGGCGTCGTGGTAGAACGCGCTGATGCCCAGGATGTGCGTGGACACGTGGGGGCGGCTCCGGTAGCTTTGGCGGGGTCTCGCGGTGGGTCTCCGGGGCTCCGAACGACGGTCGCGCCTGGAGTTCTGCACGTCCAGGGAAGGTAAGAGCACCACTCCCGGGTGGGTAGCCGTGGCGGAGCCGACATGGCCGACGCCGTGACAGAGAAGGAGGAGCGCCCGGAGGGAGTGCGCACCCGCCTGCCGGCCGCGGTCGTGGCCCTTTTGCTCCCCGTCGCGATCCTCGCCGCCGTCGAAGGTGTGCTGCGCCTGGTCGGGTACGGCGGGGGGCGGGAGCTGATCGTCCCGTTCGAGCAGGTCCCCGGCTACCTCATGGTCAACCCTGCGGTGGGCGCTCGATACTTCGCGGATCCGGAGGGAGCCTACGTACCCTCGTTCGAGGTCTTCCCGGCCCGTCGCGAGCCCGGGGACGTCAGGCTGGTCTTCCAGGGCGCCTCCACCGGGGTGGGGTTCCCGTACGACACCCACGCGGCGCCGGCGCGGGCCGTCGAGAACCGGCTGCGGGAGATCTTTCCGGAACGGCGGATCGACGTGATCAACACGTCCATGACGGCCGTCAACTCCTACACCCTGTTGGACCTCGGCGAGGAGATCGCCCGGCTCGAGCCCGACGCGGTGCTGATCTACGCCGGGCACAACGAATACTACGGAGCGCTCGGGGTGGGATCGGCCGAGTCGGTGGGGCGTCGGCGATGGCTGGTGCTGACGTACATCCGCCTGTCGGACCTGCGCCTCTTCCAGCTGCTGCGCAACGTCGTGCACGCCCTGCGACCGGGGCCCGCCGGGCCCCCCGGAACCCGGGGGGGGGAGACCCCCATGGACCGCCTCGCGGGAGAGGAGGCGATCCCCTTCGAGAGCGAGCTCTACCGCGCCGGGCTCCAGCAATACCGTGCCAATCTGTCGGATCTGCTGGCCCTCTACGCCGACCGGGGGATCCCCGTCCTCGTGGCCACGCTGGTCAGCAACGAGAGGGACCTCCCGCCCTTCGTCGGGGGGCCGTCGACGCCCTCGCCTCCCGCGGTGTGGCCGGAGGTCCGCGAGGCGGCGGCGACGGCGCTCGAGCGGGGAGATACGACGACGGCCCGGACCGACATCGACGAGCTTCTCGGGCTCGACAGCCTGGCCGCGGACCCCTGGTACCTCCGGGGCCGGCTGGAGGACGGGCTCGAACGCTGGGACGCCGCACGGAGAGACTACGTCGCGGCGCGGGATCGCGACCAGCTCCGCTTTCGGGCACCCTCGGCGTTCAACCGGATCGTGAGGGAGGTCGCTGCGGAGCACGGCGCCCGGGTCGTGGAGGTGGAGGAGGCGTTCCGCGCCGCGTCGCCCCACGGGATCGTGGGTTCCGAGCTGGTCACCGAGCACGTACACCCCGACCTGCGGGGGTACGCGATCCTGGCCCACACGTTTCTGGAAGCCCTGCGGGACGCGGGCATCCCCGACGGCTGGGACCAGGCCCCGGAGCTCGGGCCGCCGGGTCCGCGGCCCCCCCTCGTGACCGCTCTCGACACGGTGCGCGCGGCGTACCGCCTGCGGGCGCTCCGGCAGGGGTGGCCGTTCCGCCCGAGGGCGGACCAGGAACCGCTGACCGTCGAGCCGCGGACGGTGGTCGACACCCTGGCGGTCCGCCTCTACCGGAGGGAGATGCTGTGGATGCAGGCCATGCGGGTGCTCGCGGAGCGCGAGGAGGAGGCCGGCGACCTCGAGGACGCCTACCTGGCCCAGCGCGCCATGGCCGCCGAATTCCCGGTCATCCCCCACTTCTTCGCGGACGCCGCCCGGCTGGCGGTCCGCCTCGGTCGTGAGGACGAGGCGGAGCGGTTGCTGCGGGAGGCGGCCGAGCGGGGCGAGCTGCCGCTGACCGCCCGGGTCGAGGGCGCGCTCCGCCTTCGACAGGGGCGGGTGGACGAGGCCATGCCCCTGCTGGAGGGGGCGGCCGCCCGTGGCGACGCTCGAGCCGCCACGCTCCTGGACTCCCTGGCGAGCGCGGCGGGCGGCTGACGGACGGCGATCCTTCGTCGGGGGTGGGCCCTCAGCGGTTCCGGAAGGGACGGAGCAGGCGCCCCACCGCCGCCGCGGGATCGGCGGCTCCCATGACCGCGCCGATGACCGCCACCCCGGTCGCCGCGGTCCGGGCCACCTCGTCCGCGCGTTCGGGCGTGACGCCGCCGATCGCGACCACGGGGATGTCGACCGCCCGGGCGACGCGGTCCAGCGCGGCCAGCCCGATGGCCTCGTCTCCCACGTCCTTGGTCGTCGTGCCGTAGACGGCGCCACAGCCGACGTAGTCCGCGCCGTCGTCCCGTGCCCGTCGGGCGGCGTCGGGCTCGTCCGCGGAGTAGCCCACCAGGAAGCCGTCGGGGACCACCCGGCGGACCGAGCGGACCGGCAGATCGTCCGGACCCACGTGGACCCCGTCGGCGTCGGCCGCGAGCGCGACGTCCAGGCGGTCGTTGACGAAGAGGAGCGCTCCCACCCCCAGGGTCATCTCCCGGAGGACCCGGGCCCGGGCGAGGAGGGTGCGGGCGTCGGCCCGCTTGTCCCTCAGCTGGATCGCGCCGGCGCCGGCCTCGAGGGCCGCTCGCACGACGGCCTCCACGGAGCGCGGCGCGGCCAGCCGGTCGTCCGTGATGACGATCAGCCGGAGCCGGCCCCCGAGCGCGTCCGCGTCCACCTTCAGGACCGTCGGGTCAGGCGTCCGGAGGCCCGGAGCCTCGGGGGTCGAGGGGGCGCGCTCCATCCGTCGGTGCCGGACGCCGTCCGGGGCCTCCCGTCGTGTCCGCCGTGTCGGGCCGCTCCGCGTCGTCCGAGGACGAACGGGCTTCCGCGCGCGCCTGCTCCCACTCTCGACGGGCCCTCGCCTTCGCCCGATTGTGCTCGGCCAGCGTGCGCGTGAAGACGTGCTCACCCGTGGGCCGGGCGACGAAGTAGAAGTAGTCCGTGTCGGCCGGATGCAGGGCGGCTGTCAGCGCCAGCTCCCCGGGGGCTCCGATGGGGCCCGGCGGCAGCCCGACCGTCGCATACGTGTTGTACGGCGAGTCGGCCACGGAGTCGATGGCCGCGTACAGGAGCCGCTCCCGCGGACCCCCGAGGGCGTAGAGCACCGTGGGGTCGGCCTGGAGGGGGTAGCCTCGGTCGAGGCGGTTCTGGTACACCCCGGCGATGAGCGGCATCTCGTCGGTGCGCCTGGCCTCGGCCTGGACGATGGAGGCCAGGGTCACGAGCTCCCCCTCGGTCATGCCGAGGGAGTCGAGGCGCGCGCGACGGGCCGGCGTCCAGAATGCGTGGTACCGGTCGGTCATCGCCGCGATCACGCGGGCCACCGACGTGCCCCGGGCGAAGCGGTAGGTGTCGGGGAAGAGGTACCCCTCGAGCCCCGGGCCCGGGACCCCCCACTCCACGTGGGCCGAGTCGGCGTCCACGACGGCCCGGACCGAGTCCTCCGACACGCCCGTGATGGCGGAGATACGCGGGACCATGCGGTCGAGCGTGAAGCCTTCGGGAATCGTGAGCGGCTCGGTGAGCACCCGCCCCGCCGTGAGGTCGTCGACGATCTTCTCCCACGCTTCGCCCCTCCGCAGGGAGTACCGGCCGGCCCGGACCTCCGTGTCGGCCCCCCGGACCCGGACGTAGAGCCGGAAGAGGGTAGGCCGGGTGACGATCCGCCGGGACGTCAGCGTGTCGACGACCTCGGCGAGCCCGGCGCCCGCCGGGATCGTCACGGTGAGCGGCTCGCCCGTCGGACCGTCCCCGCAGCCCAGCAGGGCGGCCGCGGCGACCGTCCCCGCCGCCGCCCGGATCCGCCTACGCATCCCTCTCCTCCCGGGCCTCGTCCTTCCGGGCCGCCCCGGCGGAGGGCTCTTCGCCACGCCCATCGAGCCAGGCCTGGAGGATGATGGCCGCGGCCGCCGCGTCCACCCGGCCCTTCTCCTCTCGGCGCGAGCGGGGGACGTCGGGACGCCGGACCGCCCGCTCCGCCACCACCGAGGTCATGCGCTCGTCCACGAACGCCACCGGGAGGTCGAGGCGGGCTGCCAGCGCGGCGCCGGCCGCCCGGACCTCTCGGCACCACTCGGTCTCCCGGCCCGAGAGATCCAGCGGCAACCCTACCACGAGCTGCTCCACCCTCCGGCTACGGGCGATGCGCTCCAGCGAGGCGAGGGGCATCCGCTTTCCGCGACGTCGCGTCACCACGTCCGCCGGAGACGCCAGCGTTCCGGTTGCGTCGCTGAGCGCGACGCCGATGCGACGCTCGCCGAAGTCGATCCCCATGGCCCGCACCGGTCGACCGCTCAGAGCCGCTGCAGCGCTTGCTCGAACGTGCCGTCCTCGAGCAGGAGGCCGTACAGCTCGTGGATGGTGGCCTCCGAGCCGAACGCGAAGGAGCAGGCTTCGTCGCCCCGGCCCCGGCACGCGACCTGGAGGACGGCGATCGGTCCTCCCGCGGCCCGTGACAGGAAGCCGGCGAGCATGCCGCTCGAGAACGAGCAGGTCGGCTGGGTCTCGTCTTCCGCGTCGTCGGACTCCACCCAGTCCAGGCTGCGCAGCAGGCCCACCCCGGGATGGGGGCGGCTGTGGCGGAGCGTGCCCCAGCCCCGGATCCGGAGGAAGGCGGCGAGCCCCTCCCAGAAGTCGTCCTCGGCCAGATCGTCCGACGGAGTCCCCAGCGCGTCCTCGAAGCCCTCGTGGAAGTCCCTGCCGGCTTCCCAGCCGGCGGCCTGCAGGGCGTGGATCGCCGCGAGGGGTCCCGCCTCCTCCCGGAGGGCGTTTCGGAGCGCCGTCAGGCTGCGTGCCGGAACGGCCACGTCCTTCGGGGGGCGGCTCGATGGTTCCATGATGATCCGGTCGCTCCGTCCGGGGTGGTCTGACGATGGCAGGGACCGGGGCTCGGGGTCACGAGAGCTCGCCGGGCGAAGGTCCGGGTCGGCTCGGACGGAACCGAACGTTGGCCGCGGTCCGGGGGTATTTCCCTACGTCGCCCGCGCGGGGCGGCGCCCGGTAATATAAGGTCGGGGCGGGGGCGGTTCACGTGGCCCCGGTCCCGAACACCACGAAATAGGAGCACGCAGATGGAATACGACCACGAGACGCAGGTGTTCAACTTCATCTCGGGCCTGGTCCTGGGGGCGGTCATCGGGGCGGGGGTCGCGCTCCTCACGGCGCCCCAGAGCGGACGCCGGACGCGGCGTCGGATCCGGCGGTCGGCGAACGACATCCGGGACACGGCGGCGAATCGCTGGGACGACCTGTCCGATGAGGTGAAGGGACGCGTCGACGAAGCCATCCGCGGAGCGCAGAAGAAGTTCGGCTGACGGGTGACGGCGGCCGGTGATCCCGTACCGGGTCATCGAGGCGAAGCGGGAGGGGCGGTCGCTCGCACCCCCGGAGCTGGACGCGTTCTTCCGGGGCTATCTGGCGGGGGAGGTTCACGAGTACCAGATGGCCGCCTTTCTGATGGCGGTCCACTTCCAGGGGCTGGATCCCCGTGAGCTCTCGGCGCTCACGGGGATCATGGTCGAGTCCGGCCGGCGGCTCGACCTCTCCTGGATCGACGGTCCGCGGGTGGACAAGCATTCCACCGGGGGCGTCGGCGACAAGGTCTCGCTGGTCCTCGCTCCCCTGGCCGCGGAGCTGGGCCTGCACGTCCCCATGTTGTCCGGGCGGGGCCTCGGGCACACGGGGGGCACGCTGGACAAGCTCGAGGCGATCCCCGGCTTCCGCACGGACCTCTCCCTCGACGACTTCCGGACCGTGCTTTCGGATGTGGGGTGCGCCATGATCGGTCAGACCTCCGAGATCGCCCCCCTCGACCGGAGGCTCTACGACCTCCGGAGCGTGACCGCCACGGTCCCGGCCATCCCTCTCATCGCCGCCAGCATCATGAGCAAGAAGCTGGCCGAGGATCTCACCGGCCTCGTGCTCGACGTGAAGGTCGGCGAGGGGGCGTTCGTCCCGGAGGAGGAGCGGGCCCTGGAGCTGGCCCGGACCATGGTGGGCATCGGCGACGACCGGGGTGTGCCGACCGTGGCCCTCCTGACCGCGATGGACCGCCCACTCGGCCGCGCGGTGGGAAACGCGCTGGAGACGGCGGAGGCGGTGGCGTGCCTGAGGGGCGACGGACCGCCCGATCTGCGGGCGGTGGTCCTGACCCTGGCGGCCGAGATGGGTCGGGTGGGAGAGGGCCGAGGAACCGGCACGGGGGAGCCGGCCGGGGCGCCC
>JASFUL010000108.1:0-12289 GCA_050050315.1 Gemmatimonadota bacterium | reverse complement strand
CAACAACGTTCTTGACCTCTCGAAGATCGAAGCCGGAAAGACGGAGATCTATCACGAGACCTTCGACGCGGTCGAGATGGTGGAAGCCGTGGCCACGACCATTCGCCCGCTGGTGAAGAAGAACGACAACGAGCTGGTCGTCGAGTGTCACGAAGGCCTCGGCGAGATGCACTCCGACCTGACCAAGGTCCGCCAGATTCTCCTGAACCTGCTCTCGAACGCCAGCAAGTTCACCGACCACGGACAGGTGACGCTCTCAGTCACGCGCGAGCACGGGGAGGACGGCGACTGGCTGACCTTCCGGGTCGTGGACACCGGCATCGGAATGACCGCGGAGCAGCTCGGGAAGGTCTTCGAAGCCTTCGCCCAGGCGGAGGCCAGCACGACGCGGCGTTTCGGCGGCACCGGGCTCGGTCTGGCGATCACCCGCAAGTTCAGCCGCATGCTGGGCGGTGACGTCGGAGCCGAGAGCGAGCCCGAGCGAGGCTCCACCTTCACCCTCCGCCTGCCGACCCGGGCGCCCGACGCCCCGGTGCCCGCACCTCTCGAATCGGTCGAAGCGACGAGCGGGACCGGGGAGGCCGGCACCGTCCTCCTGATCGACGACGATCCCACGGCCCGCGGACTGCTCCGGAAGATCCTCCTGAAGGAGGGCTTCCGGGTCCAGGAGGCCGGGGACGGCGAGGACGGGCTGCGGAAGGCGCGCAACCTCCTTCCCGATGTGATCACCCTGGACGTGATCATGCCGGGCCTGGACGGCTGGATGGTCCTGGAAGCCCTCAAGGCCGACCCGGATCTGCGGGAGATCCCGGTGGTCATGCTCACCGTCCTCACGGACGAACCGATGGCCGCGTCACTCGGCGCCGACGACTACCTGAGCAAGCCCGTCGAGCGTGGCGCTCTCATCCGAACCCTCAAGCGACACGTCGGTACGCCTTCACGCGTCGCCGACCCCACCTGAATCCCGGAGCGGCAACAAAAGTGACCAAGATCCTCCTCGTGGAAGACGACGAAATGAACCGCGACATGCTGTCGCGTCGCCTCATCAAGCGCGGCTACGACGTGACCATCGCCGTGGATGGCCAGGAGGGCGTCGATCAGGCCCGCGCCGGAGATTTCGACCTCATCCTCATGGACATGAGTCTGCCCGTCATGGACGGCTGGACGGCGACCCGGACGCTCAAGGGCGACGAGTCCACCGCGGGCATCCCCGTCATCGCCTTGACCGCCCACGCCATGCAGGGTGACCAGGAAAAGGCGATGAACGCGGGCTGCGACGACTTCGACACGAAGCCCGTGGACCTGAAGCGACTGCTCGGAAAGATCGACGCGCTGACGGAGGGAGGCGACTAGCGCGGACCGGCGGAGACTACCCCGCTCCCTCCAGCACCCAGGTCTTCATGGACCCCCGCCCCGGCACCTCCTGCACCCCGCCCTTCCCGAAACGATAGATGCCGTCCAGGACCCGATGGGTGTTGGGTGAGACCAGGATCGTGCTCGAGCGGGCCTGCGATCCGAGCGACCGGGCCACGTCCATCGGCTCGCCCCAGATCCGGTACTCCTTCCGCTCTCTCCCGAACACCCCGGCCGTCACCTCACCCGAGTCCAACGCCATCCGCAGCGGCGCGTCGAAGTCGCGTTCATCGTCGAGCGCGTCCCAGACGGCGAGCGCCGCACCGGCTGCGGCGTGGGCGTGGTCCCCGTCGGGGGTGGGCACGCCTCCGACGATCCCGACCCCCTCACCCGCCGTCGTGATCGTCTCGATCCCCGCTTTCTCCGTGACCTCCTCGATCGTGCCGAGGAGGAGCTGAATGCGGGCGGCAATCAGGCCCGGGTCGCGCGTCTTGTGGCGGGCGGCCCGATCGACGTCGCACCAGAGCACCGTGGCCTCGCCGAAGTTCTCCAGAATGTCCTTCTCCCCGCCCCTCACGCGCTGAGCGATGGCCTCGGGGAACGAGGCGCGCACCATTCCGGCAGCCACCTCGTCCATTCCGCCCCCTCCGCCCGCCAGGTATTCCCGCATCCGCCGAAGTTCGAGCGATGCGCCGATCCGGGCCTGGAGAAGCGTGGGATGGAAGGGTTTGTGGAGGAAATCGTCCGCACCGAGCTCGATGCAGCGGAGCGAGCTCTCCACGTCGTCCAGGCTGCTCAGCATGATCACGGGAATCTCGGCCAGGGTGTGGTCCCGCTTGATCCGGCGGAGGGTCTCGAGCCCGTCGACCCTGGGCATGATCACGTCCAGCAGCACCAGGTCGAAGCTCCGATCCGCCAGCCGCTCGAGCGCCATCTCCCCGTCCTCCGCGGTCTCGACCATGAAGCCGGCCCTGGCCAGCTGTCGCGAGAGCAGGTTCCGGTTGTCCGGATTGTCGTCCACGACGAGCAGGGTCCCCGCCCCGTCGTCGGAGGGCTTGATCGTCGGTCGGGCCTTGGAGAGGATCGTCTCCGCCATGTGGCTGGCCTCGGCGAGCTTCTCCGCCCGACCCAGACTCGGATCGTGCGCCGTGGCCACCTCCACCAGGTCCTGGCTCAGCTCCAGGAGTCTGAAGGCGGCGTTCCGGATCCGCCCCAGGTCGTCGAGGTAGGCGTCCCCGTCGTTTTCCTCCGCATGTTCGATCAGGAGCTCGGCATAGCCGATCACGGCGTTGATCGGGTTGCGGAGATTGACCCGGATCTCGCTGGAGTAGGCGTCCAGGTCGATGTCGACCGCCTGCTCGATCTTCCCGGGGTCGAGAGTGCTGTCGATCAGCCTGAGGAGCTGCCTTCCGCCCTTCCCGATCCTCTCGAGATCCGAGGCCATGGCCCCCCGGTCCTCATCCTCCAGGTCCTCGAGCAGCATCTCCGAGTAGCCCAGGATGCCGTTGATGGGCGTCTTCAGCTCGTGACGGACGTGGCCGATGGCCGCCCGCTTGATCCGGTCGGGATCGGGGGGTGCCGCGGGCTCCTTGAAGGACCCGGAGTCGAGGGAGGCCGTCGGCTTGCCCGTGGGTTTGGCGATCGACGGCCCGGCCTGCACCCGGCGGGCAGCCCGCCCGCGGGTCTTCCTCCGCCGAGGCTCACCGTCCTCCTGGGAGGTGCGTTTCAACCCGATGTCGAAGACCCAGGCCATCACCAGCACGACCGGAAAGCCCAACAGGAGCAGGATGGTGACCAGGTTGGGGGCCCAGTCGGGGAACTGGAGCGCCGCGAAGATGGCGCCCGACAGTTCGATGACGGTCACCGCGACCACCACGTAGGCGATCGCGGTGGTGTGGACGCGGCGACGCTGGATTTCCCTGGCGAAGTGCTTGAGGCGTGCGGGGAAGCTCATGGGTGGGCAATGTCCGGGAGAAGACGGAGTTCCGCCAGTGGCGAGCGAAGTCGCGCGCGCCCGCGCGCCCGGGGCCACCAGACTCGCGTCCTCCGGGATTGAACCGCCCGGCAAGCCCTGAGCACGGACCCCGGAGCCGCACATGGCCTCTCCGTCACGCGCGTCGGGAGGGCCCGCTCGCAGCCAGCCTTAGATCTCCAGCTGCGCCCCCAGCTCCACGACCTGGTTGGGAGGGATGCGGAAGTAGGTGGTGGCGCCAGTGGTGTTCCGGCTCACCAGCGCGAAGAGCCTCTCGCGCCAGAGGGCCATGTCCAGCTTCCCGGTGGGGATCAGCCGCTCCCGGCCCAGGAAGTACGTGACCCCCTGGGGCTTCACCGGCTGGCCCGCCAGGCTCATGCGCCGGAGGACGGCGGGGATGTCGGGGTCCTCGCTGAAGCCGAAGCGGAAGATCACGCGCCAGCTGTCCTCGGCCACCCGATCCACCTGGATCCGGTCGTCCTCGTCGACGTATGGGGTCTCCTCGGTGATCACCGTGAGCATGATCACGCGCTCGTGCATGACCTTGTTGTGCTTGAGGTTGTGGAGGAGCGCGTGGGGGGTGCCCCGGGGGTTCGAGTCCAGGTACACGGCCGTGCCCCGGACCCGGTGGGGCGGATCCTCGGCGATCGCCCTGGCGAAGGCCTCCAGGGGCATGATCCGCTCCTTCATGCGACGGCCCAGTATCTTCCGCCCCCGCTTCCAGGTGGTCATGAGCGTGAACATCCCCAGGGCGACGACCAGCGGGAACCATCCCCCGTGGGGGATCTTGGGGAGGTTGGCCACCCAGAAGCCCAGGTCGATGACCAGGAAGAAGAGGATCATCGCGCCGGCCAGGAGCCAGCTCCAGCCCCAGCGGGCGTAGACCACCACGCCGAACAACAACGTCGTGAAGACCATGTCCGTGGTCACCGCCACCCCGTAGGCCGCCGCCAGGTTCGAGCTGGTCCGGAAGCCCAGGACCAGCCCGATACAGGCCAGCATCAGCGTGACGTTCACCGCGGGGATGTAGATCTGGCCGATCCGCTCCTCGGAGGTATGCTCCACGGTGAGGCGGGGAAGGTACCCCAGCTGGACCGCCTGGCGGCTCAGGCTGAACGCCCCGGAGATGACCGCCTGGGAGGCGATGACCGTGGCGGCGGTCGTCAGGACGACCAGGGGGATCAAGGCCCACCCCGGCGCCAGGCTGAAGAAGGGCTGGCGAATGAGCTCCGGACTCTCCAAGACCATCGCCCCCTGCCCGAAGTAGTTCAGCAGCAGTGCCGGAAGGACCAGGGCGAACCAGGTGACACGGATCGGCCGGGTTCCAAAATGGCCGAGATCGGCGTAGAGGGCCTCACCGCCGGTGACCACCAGGAAGACGGACCCCAGGACGAGGACCCCGCCGAACCCGTTGGCCGCGAAGAAGTGGACCGCGTGGACCGGGCTGAGCGCCCGGAACACGTCCGGGTTCTGGACGATGTGGAAGACGCCCAGGAGCGCCAGCGTCAGGAACCAGATCACCGTCACGGGCCCGAAAACCGCTCCCACCCCCTCCGTACCCCGCCTCTGGAAGGCGAAGAGGCCCAGGAGGATCCCGATGGTAATGGGGATCACGTAGGGTCGGAAGGCCGGTGTCGCCACCTCGAGCCCCTCGATGGCCGAGAGGACCGAGATCGCCGGAGTGATCATCGAGTCGCCGTACAGCAGGGCCGCACCGAAGAGCCCCACCAGTCCCAGGATCCGGCGGCGCCGGGTGGTCTCCTCCTCTCCCGGAGGCGAGACCAGGGCCGTGAGGGCGATGATGCCCCCCTCGCCCCGGTTGTCGGCCCTCAGGATGAAGCCCAGGTACTTGACCGAGATGACCAGCACCAGGCTCCAGAAGATCAGGGACAGGACCCCCAGGATGTTGGGGGCCACCGCCTCGATCCCGTAGGACTCGTGGAAGCTCTCCCGGAGGGCGTAGATGGGCGACGTGCCGATGTCGCCGTAGACGATCCCCACGGCGGCCAGGGACAGGAGCAGGAGACGCTTCCCCCGGGGGTGGGCCTCCGGGTGTTCGGATCCCCCGAGCGCGGGGGCGTCGGGGCCGGGGTCGGAGGGGTCGCTCATGGGGGCGCAAGGTTCGGCGGACGGACGTGTCAGGTCAAGTCGG
Organism: Gemmatimonadota bacterium; assembly: GCA_050050315.1. Taxonomy (GTDB): domain Bacteria; phylum Gemmatimonadota; class Gemmatimonadetes; order Longimicrobiales; family Gaopeijiaceae; genus JASFUL01. Next base: position 6,812 of record JASFUL010000108.1, on the reverse strand, counting down.
GCGAGGCGGGGGCGACCGAAGAGCCCAACGGAAGCGAGGGGCGCGCGGGCTGCCCAGCCAGGGTCGGAGCGGCGGGGTGGAACCGTGACTCCCCGGGCCGTATGGTGTCCCACGACGCGTGGACGGCCCCGCCGGCGCCCGGAAGGGGCAGCCGATCGGGAGGGGGCGCTGACCGAAAGGAGCACGAGCCATGACGAGAACGAAGCAGTCCGACCGCCCCGCCGGGAGGTTCGTCCTCCTCGCCCTCGCCCTGGCCTGCGCCGCATCCCCCTTCGCCGCCCCCGTTCCGACGGCCGCGCAGGAGCCCGGGCTCCGCCTCGACCCCGACGCGCTCTACGCCTACATGGAGCGCCTGCGCGTGGACCACGGCCTGCCGGGCGTCACCGTGGCGGTGGCGGAAGAGGGCTCGATCGTATTCTCGGGAGGCGTGGGGTGGGCCGAGCTGGAGAACCGGGTCCCCGCGAACGGACAGACCGTCTTCAACGTGGCGTCGGTCTCCAAGGTCATCGCCACGGTGGGGCTCATGCAGCTCGTCGAGGAGGGTCGCGTGGATCTGGACGACGAGATCCAGACCTGGCTTCCTTACTATCCGAGGAAGGAGTGGCCCGTCACGCTCCGGGAGATCCTGACCCACACGTCGGGCACGCGGCACTACCGCATGGGCGAGTTCGGCGAGTTCGGCATCGGACGCCTCCGGCACTACGACGACTTCGAGGAGGCTACGCGCATGTGGCGCGACGACCCCCTCCTCTTCGAGCCCGGGACCCACTGGAGCTATTCGACCCACGCCTTCGCGCTCCTCCACGGGATCCTCGAGGCGGTGACCGGCGAGGGCCTGGAGGACGCCCTCCGCCGGCGCGTGTGGGAGCCCGCCGGCATGCTCGCCACCCAGTTCGACCTGCCTCGGCGGGTGGTGTCGAACCGGGGCCGGGGCTACGCCCGGGACCGGCAAGGGGGGTTCCTGAGGACCGAGTGGGAGGACGTGAGCTACAAGTACACCTCGGGAGGCGTCCTCTCGACCGTGGAGGACCTGGTGCGCATGGCCTCGGCCGTCATGGACGGGACGCTCCTCCGGCCGGAGACCCTGGCCCGCATGATCGAGCCCCAGCTCGGCGCGGACGTCCTGGCCTGGGAGGGGGACGACGAGCCCCGCCCGCTCTCGTTCCGGCAGGCCCTCGGGTGGCGGGTCACGGACGTGGCCGACCACGAGGTCGTCTTCCACACGGGCACCGTGAAGGACACCCGGACCTACCTCGCGTTCGTGCCGTCCCTGGGGGTCGCCGTCGCGCTCCAGGCCAACGCCCTGTTCGACGTGCAGCCGGCCGGCGAGGCGATCCTGGCGTCGCTCCTGCCCCGGTAGCGGACGCCGGGCGAGAGCCATCCGAGGGATTGTCGCCCCGACCGTGCGCGCGATCATCCCTCCCCGCCCCGCGTCCTCAGCCACAGGAGCACGGGCGACGCCACGAAGATGGACGACATCGTCCCGACCACGATTCCGAAGCTCATGACGAGCCCGAGCGGGCGGACGACCGGGCCGGCGAAGGCCGCGAGCAGGAGCGCCGCGACCAGGGTGGTGCAGGCCGTGAGCACGGTGCGCGGCAGGGTCTCGTTGATCGACGCGTTCAGGACGTCCCGGAAACGCCCGCCGGACGACCGGGCCAGGTTCTCGCGCACCCGGTCGAAGATCACGATGGTGTCGTTCAGGGAATAGCCGATCACGGTGAGCACGCCGGCCACGGTGACCAGGCTCACCTCCAGGTCCGTGACGGAGATGAACGCCAGGGTCGCGAGGATGTCGTGGGCCGTGGCCAGCACGGCGGCCAGCCCGAAGCGTCTCTCGAAGCGGACCGCCAGGTAGGCGAGGGTGGTGGCGAAGCTCGCGCCGATAGCGGCGGCGGCCTTCTCCTGGAGCTCGCTCCCGACCTTGGGCCCCACCTTCTCCGTCTTCACCACCTCGTAGGCGTCGGGCCCGAGAGCCACGTCGAGGGCGTCGCGAGCCTCCTCCTCCGCGGCATTCCCGGCCCCGTCCGCGGCCGACCCCTCGAGGCGCGTCCGGACGATGAAGTCCCGGTCGGAGCCGAAGCTCTGGATCTCGGCGTCGCCGAGGGGGCTGGCGGAGAAGGCGGAGCGGATCGCGCCGGCGGAGGCGGGCGCTTCGGTCCGCACCTGGACCAGCGTGCCCCCCGTGAAGTCGATCCCGTAGCTCACGCCGCGGGCGGCGAACAGCAGGAGCCCGGCCACGGCGAGCACGCCGCTCACGCCGAGAACCCATCGCCGGAACCGCATGAAGTCGTAGCGGGCATCCGTGAGCGGCCGGACGGTCCGGTATTTCAGCGTGGCGGAGCCTCCCCGCCGACGCAGCCACATCAGGAAGAGCGTCCGGGTCACGAAGATCGCGGCGAACATCGAAGCGCACAGGCCGATCAGGAGCGTGACCGCGAACCCCTTCACGGCGTCGGTTCCCACGAGGTGGAGGATCAGCGCCGTGAGGGCGGTGGTGACGTTCGAGTCGACGATGGCGCTCATGGCGTGACGGAAGCCCCGATCCACCGCGAGACGCACGCTCCGGCCGAGCCCCAGCTCCTCCCGGATCCGCTCGAAGATCAGCACGTTCGCGTCCACAGCCATGCCGATGGCCAGCGCGAACCCCGCGACGCCCGGCAGCGTCAGGGTGAAGCCGAACACGGCGAGCCCTCCGAGGGAATAGAGCAGGTAGAGCCCGAGGGCGCCCACGGCGAGGACGCCGGAGAAGCGGTAGTACGCCGTCATCACGAGCACGACGAACGCCACCGCGAGCACCGACGTGCGCACGCCGGCCTCGATGGAGTCGCTGCCGAGGGACGGGCCCACGGTGCGCTCCGTCACGACGCGCAGCGGCACCGGCAGGGCCCCCGAGCGGAGCGAGAGGGCCAGGTCGCCGGCTTCCTCCATGGTCCGGCCCGGCAGCTCGATGCTCCCGCTCGAGCCGATGCGGTCACGGATCACCGCCGGCCTGCCCTGCACGCGGCCGTCGAGGAGGATCGCCATGTACTCCCCCACGTGGCGGCCGGTGGCCTGGCCGAAGGCGCGTCCCGCCGCCCTCGTCAGCTCGAACCGGACCTGCGGGCGGGACGTCATGGGGTCCCGGGCCGTGGTGGCGCCCAGCAGCTCCTCGCCAGTGACGAGGGCCCGGGAATCGAGGAGGTAGAACGGGCGGTGGACCTCGCCCCGGAGGGTCGTCACCGCCGTGCCCCAGCGGATCTCGAGGGACCGGGGCACCCGGCCGCGGGCGTCCGTCTCCAGCGCCTCCTGGACCCGCCCGACCAGCCGATCGGGCACGAGGTACTCGCCCGGGAGATCCCCGCGGATCAGCGCGCCCGGCTCGCCCGTCGCCTCCGCCACCGCCCGCCCCAGGACGTCCGCCCGGTCCCGCGAGTCGACCAGCCTGAACTCGAGATACGCCGTCCGCTGCACGACCGAGCGAGCCCGCGCGGGATCGCGCTCGCCGGGCAGCTCGACGATCAACCGACACTCGCCGGAGGTCTGCACCACCGGCTCCGTCGTGCCGAACTCGCTCATGCGATTTCGGATCACCCGCTCCGCCCGGGCGACGGCGTCGGCGCAGTCCGCCACCTCCGCCTTCGACTCGTCGATCTCCAGTGCGAGGTGGGTCCCGCCGCGGAGGTCGAGGCCGAGATCGATCGGCACCCTCCGGGTCGTCGTCTCCACGACCTGGCCGCTTTCGGGATCGTAGGCGCGCTCGGTGACCGAGCGGGGAACGAGAGAGAGAACGCTGGCCGCGGCGAGCAGCGCGATGAGGAGGATGCGTGATCGGATGGTCTTCATGGGTGCGTGCCCCGGGAGTCCCGTGGTGTACGATGGCCGAGCGCACGCCGGCGCCGCGGACCGATGCGGCGCGGCCGGCGCTCGAGAGGATCGTCTGGTCTGCTGGGACTACGCGGGCGGGCCCCGGGGACGGGGCAGGAGAGCGGTGGCCGAGGCCGGGCCGGAGCGAGCGACCCGCTGAGCGGGCAGCTGACCGAAGGAGGGTAGGAGATGCGGCAGCGCGGCCGGGACCGGCACGAACGACGCGTCCCCGGTCAGCCGGCCATCGTCGGCCCGCACCTCGTCGCGCGCGAGCGCCCCCTTCGAGACCACCTCGAAGCGCGGCCCCACGCGCGTCGACTCGCCTCCCGGCCGGAGACCGGACGCACTCGCGTCGTGCGGGGCCCCGAGCTGCAGGACCGCGAAGCCGATCGACGCCAGGAGGAGACGGGTCATGACGGAGAGCTTAGGGGAATCCGGGCCGGAAAGTCCAGGACGGCCAGCCCCGCGGGGGTGCAGCGGGGCGAGGCCACCGGGTCGAAGGGTCGGTTGACCGAATGCCTTCAAGCCTACATTGTGTGCATAGCCGTTCGGCAGTGCATCGGAACCGGGAGGCGCAGGGATGGAGAGGGGTGGAGGGAGACGGGAGCGGGGCCGGAGCGGGCGCGCGCGGAGTTGGGGGCGGTTGACGGTCATGCTGGCGGTGGCGGCGCTGCCGGGATGTGGTGACGGTCCCACGGAGTTGGAGGGGGGTGTGGAGCCCTTCGTCCCGAACCCGGCCCTGGGGCTCATGGTGTTCCAGGAGAGGTGCTCCGGGTGCCACACCACCCGGGACGCCTTCGACCTCGCCTACTTCGGCTTCTCCGATTCCGACATCGTCCGCCGGGCCGTGGTCCACGTCGATTCGACCGAGGCCCGTCACATCGCGGCCTACGTGCGCTCGTTGGACGTCGCCGCGGCCGGGTCCGACGCGAGGCCCTTCCAGCCGGGGGGGCGCGTCGCATCCTCCGATCTGAGCTTCTGGACCGACCTCTTCGGAACCAGCGGCTTCCCCGCGGATCTCACGGTCCAGGCGCTCCGCGCGATGGATCCGCGCGAGGTTGCGATCCCCCTGACGATGGCCCGCTGGTCCGTGGAGAGGAACCAGGAAGACTGGCTCCCGGATGAGCCCCTCCCGGAGGAGTTGCTGGCGGAGGCGGGAGGTCGGGTCCGGGTGGCTCTGGACGCGTACTACGCCTCGCCGGACGAGACGCACCTGGTGCGCCTGTTGGAGGAGGTCGACGCGGTCTCCCGGGGGGACGTGTGCGCTGGCTCGGTGGCCAGGCACCGTCACCCGTCCGACTGCTTCGACGTACGCCGATGGTTCTCGTCGCTGACGGCCCAGCACTACCTTCGGCCGGGGCGCTTCCAGGGCTCCGTGCCGCCGGTCGTCTCCCAACTCTGGTGGGACACGGGGGAGGCCGCGGTGAGCCAGCGGTTCGCGGAGAACCTCCGGGCCGACGCGGTCGTGCGCAACGCGGCGCGGTGGATGTACCTGGCCTTTTCCTTCGGGCCGGAGCGCTTTCCCGAGACCCAGGGATACTTCGGACAGCACACGCAGTCGGCCGGGTACCCGCGCCTGGCTACCTTCGCCCACCTGCGGCGCATGGTCGACGAGGACATGAACCGTCGTCGCCCCATCCAGATGTACACCGATCTCTCCTCCGCCGTCACGCGGGCACCCGACGCGCTGGAGGTCGGGGCGGCCCTCTTCGGCTTCCGCTTCATCCGCGACCAGGTGGCCGCCGGAGTCGTGCCCTCCCGGGAGGAGCTCCAAACTTTCCGCATCGCGACCTTCTTCGACGGCGTGATCGAGAGGATCGGCTCGGCACCGGGGTTCGACGCGGCCGCGGGGGAGGAGCTGGAAGCGCTGGCCGAGGAAGCGCTCGAGGGCCTCGGGCTCGACTGATCCCGGGGGGGCCGCACGTCACGACCCGTCCCGCTCACGCGTTCGACTCCTGGACGGACCGACCAGGCCGCAGAATCGACCGGGCAGGTTTCAGCTGAAACGCCTGAACGGGAGCGACACGATGACCACCGAATCCCGCCTCCTCGTCCGGGTGGTGCTCCTTCTCCTTCTCCTCCTCGCCGCGCTGGCGGCGTGCCAGGACCCGGCCGGACCGGGCGCCGTGGGGAGCATCGACGAGCTGCCCCGGCCCCTGACCGCCTCCGAGGAGCTGGTGATCTCCGGCTCCAACGCCTTCGGGCTGGGGCTGATGTCCGCAGTGCTGGAGGTCGACGGCCGGCCCAACGTGGTGCTCTCCCCCCTGAGCGCCTCCATGGCCCTGGGCATGGGCCTGAACGGGGCGGCGGGGACCACCCTCGACGGCATGCGTACGGCCCTGGCCTACGAGGGGCTGTCCCGGGAGGAGATCAACGACTCCTACCGGGGCCTCCTCGACCTGCTCGCGGACCTCGACCCGACCGTGGAGCTCGCGATCGCCAACTCGGCCTGGGCCAATCGGGAGTACTCGTTCCGGCAGCCGTTCCTCGACGCCCTCACCGAGCACTTCGACGCCGAGGTCCGTTCCCTGGACTTCGCGGACCCGGCCACGCTGACGGCCATCAACGGATGGGCCTCGGACCGCACCGAGGGTCGGATCGAGAAGATCCTGGACCGGCTCGGGCGGGAGCAGGCGCTCATCCTGCTGAACGCCGTCTGGTTCGACGGGCGCTGGACCACCCGCTTCGACCCGGACGACACCCGGCAACGCGCCTTCACCCGGGACGACGGCTCGACGGTCACGGTGCCGATGATGCACGTGGCGGGGGTGGAGATGCCGTTCGGAGGCAACGGCGACCTGGTGGCGGTGGACCTGCCGTACGGAGGCGGGGCCTTCTCGATGACGGTGGCGGTCCCCTTCGGCTCCGAGCCGGCCCGGGACATCCTGGCGGACATGGACGACGCCGCCTGGGACGCGCTGATCGGCTCGCTCCAGGAACGGGAGGTCGACGCCATCGAGCTGCCC
>JASFUL010000107.1:0-12367 GCA_050050315.1 Gemmatimonadota bacterium | reverse complement strand
GGCGGACTCGGCGGTCATGCTCCTCGACAACCGGAAGGGCGTGGAGGAGCAGACCCGCAAGCTCTTCGACGTCTGCAAGCTCCGGCGCACGCCCATCTTCACGCTGGTCAACAAGTGCGACCGCCCGGGCGAAGATCCCTTGAAGCTGCTGGACGACGTCGAGGCGGACCTCGGCATCGCGTGCTTCCCGGTGACGTGGCCCATCCTCGAAAGGGGCGAGTTCCTGGGCGTCTACGACCGCCTGGCCGGAGAGGTGCACCTGTTCGAAAAGGGGGCCGACCACGGCCAGACGCGGGCTGCCGACCACGTCGGGTCCCTCGACGATCCCGAGCTGCGCCAGCGTGTCGGGGACGCCGCGTGGGAGAGGCTGACGGAGGAAGTGGAGCTGCTGGCCGTGGCCGGCGCGGAGTTCGACCGGGACGCCTTCCTGAGGGGCGAGGTGAGCCCGACCTTCTTCGGTAGCGCCCTCACCAACTTCGGCATCGAGCCCTTCCTCCGGACCTTCCTCCGGATGGCGCCCGGACCCGTGGCCCGCGCGTCGAGCCACGGGCCGGTGGAGCCCACGGACCCGACGTTCAGCGGCTTCGTCTTCAAGATCCAGGCGAACCTCGACCCCCGGCACCGGGACCGGATCGCCTTTCTCCGGATCTGCTCGGGCCGGTACGAGCCGGGTATGACCGTGACGAACGTCCGCTCGGAAGCGAGCGTCCGCCTCACCCAGCCGCAGCAGGTCTTCGGCCGGGAGCGGAGCGCGCTCGAGGAGGCGTGGCCCGGCGACGTCGTGGGCATCCACGACCGCGGCAGCCTCCGCATCGGCGACACGTTGTCGGCGGACGGGGACAGGGAATACAGCGGGATTCCGCGCTTCAGCCCGGAGCACTTCGCCCGCGTGCACGTGCCCGACCCGCTCCGGCGGAAGCACCTGGACACGGGGCTCAGACAGCTCTCCGAGGAAGGCGCGGCCCAGGTCTTCTACGCCGAGTCCATCGCCGGCCCGGCCCCCATCGTGGGGGCCGTCGGGCCCCTCCAGTTCGACGTCCTGATCCACCGCCTGGACGGGGAGTACAACGTCGAGGCACGGCTCGAGCGCCTGCCGTACGTGGCCGCCCGCTGGGTGGTGGGCGAGCCCGACGCGGTCGAGCGCGTCGCGGCCGGATACGACCGGCAGCTCGTCTTCGACTCGCGGGACCGCCCGCTGATCCTGTTCAAGAGCGAGTGGGCCATGCGGCGGACGCTCGAGAAGGAGGCGGATCTCGAGTACCATTCGGTGGCGCCGTAAGCGGCCCCAGCACCGCCGCCGGGCGGGCGGAGTACATCCTGCGAACGGGTCTTCCTCGGGGAGCAGATGGCCCGTCCCCGGGACCACAGCGAGAGGACGGATCCTCCGCACCGCCTGAGGTCGGCGGGAAATGCTGGCGTCCGGGACCGGTCCCCCGGCATGTTGTGGAACCCGCCCCGTCCCGTTCCCGCGGGACGCACGACAGACCATCCGATCGCACTGGAGCCCGCCATGACCATCCGCGAGATCCTCGAACGCAAGGGCCGAAGCGTCGTGACCGTCCCTCCCGCAGCCACCGTCCTGGACGCCGTCGGGGTCCTCGTGGAGCACCGCATCGGGGCCGCCGTGGTCACGGAGGGCGACGCCGTGGTCGGAATCGTCTCCGAGCGGGACGTCCTGAACCTGACGGCGGAGCGATCGGGAGAGCTCGGATCGATCCGGGTGGGCGACGTGATGAGCAGCGACGTGGTGGTCGGGGAGGAGGGCGACTCCCTCGCCTACGTCATGGAGATCCTCACCCGGAACCGGATCCGGCACCTGCCCGTGCTCGCCGACGGCAGCCTGACGGGGATCGTCTCGATCGGGGACGTGGTCAACGCCCTCCGGAACGAGGTGGAAGCCGAGAATCGCTACCTCAAGAGCTACATCCGGGGCGGGACCTACTGACCTTCCGCGTCGTCTCCCGGACAGCGCCGGTGGCCCCGGGCGGCGGCCTCGATCACGCTCACCATCTCGGCCAGGGTCGCTCGTCCGCGGTCCTCCTCGTACCACGCGATGACCTTCTCGTGGAGCTCCGCCCGTGGGAAGGAGTCACGGGCCGAGAGCACCCATTCCTGGAGCGCGGGCGGGCGTTCCACCAGGCAGCCCCGGTCGCGGAAGCCATCGTCCAGGAGGACCACCGTGGGCGTCGCGGAGCGCCCGTCGGGCGTACGGTGCGCCGCCGTCACGGCGGCGCCCTCCCGGGACCCGACGATCCGCAGCTCCACGTTGGAGGCGCGGCCCGCCAGCTCGGCCAGGTAGGGGACGTTGTGCGCCGAGTCACCGCACCAATCCTCGGCCACCGCGAGGAGCTTCCACGGCCCCCCGGCGGCGTCCACCCGTCCCAGCAGGCCTCCGGGGAGCTCCGCCCGCTCACGATTGGCCCGCCACGTGGCGCGACGCCGCCGCGCGTCCTCCACGAACTCCGGGAAGCCCACCCCGGCGGCCCAGAGGCGCGCCAGCTCGGCTGAGTCGGGGCGGGGCGCCCCCTGCTCCGTTCCGCCGCGGGCCTCGCTCGCACAGCCGGTGGTCCCGAGGGCGACCGCGACCGCACCCACGGCCAGCACCAGGGCCGGACGGGTCACGAGCCGCCCTCGGCTCGCACGCCGCCTCCGGTCAGGTGGCGGTCGAAGAAGTCCGCCGCCGCTCCGTACGCCGCCAGCCAGCTCCGGTGCATGAGGAAGCCGTGGACCTCGTCGGGAAAGATCAGCTGCTCGTGCTCGACGCCCCGCTCCCGGAGGGCCCGCACCAGGTCCACCGTCTCGCTGAAGGGGACGTTCCGGTCGTCGTCCCCGTGGATCAGGAGCACGGGCGAGCGCCAGCCGTCCACGTCGGCCATCGGCGAAGACTCCCGGGCGGTCCGGGCGAAGGCGGCGCGCTCCACCGGGTCGTAGGAGTCGACGAAGTTCCCGATGACGACGTTCCAGTCGTGGACGCCGTGGAGGTCGACGCCCGCGGCGAAGAGGTCGGACGCCCGGGCCAGCCCCAGGGCGGTCAGGTACCCGCCGTACGACCCACCCCACAGGCCGATCCGGTCCGGATCCACTTCGGGCCTCGACGCCAGGTAGAGGCCGGCCCCGACGACGTCGTTGAACTCGCTGGCGCCCGCGGCGCCGTAGTCCAGCGCCTCCCGGAACTCGAGCCCGTAGCCGATGCCGCTGCGGTAGTTCACCGACATCACGACGTAGCCGCGACTCGCGAGGTACTGGTTGAAGGCGTAGGCGTTGTGGTAGTACCCGCGGTGGTGGAAGCCGAGGAGCATCTGCCGCCGGCTCCCTCCGTGGAAGAAGAGCACCGCGGGTCGGCCGTCGCCCGGGCCGGCGTCGGGCGGCAGAAAGAGCTGGCCGTGGATCGGCATTCCGTCCGAGGCCGGGAAGATCACCTGCCGGGGCACCACGAGCTCGGACGGGAACGAAGACGGCAGCGGCCCCGCCGGCGCGACGCGCCTCCCCCCGGTGAGGACGAAGGCCCGGGCCGCCTCGGTGGGTCCGGAGCCCAGGAATGCCACGGTCCCCGCGCCGGTCTCGACGGGGGCCCACTCGAGGCCCTCTCCAGGCGTCAACGGCCGCGGCGCGGAGGAGCCGTCCGCGGGCACCTCCCAGATGTGCTTCCGGTCGACGTCGTCCTGGTTCGAGTCGTACAACACGCGCTCGCGCTCGGCCGAGAGGGCCACGTACTGGACCTCGAAAGAGCCCGGGGTCAGGAGCACCGGCTCGCCGCCGTCGGCCGCGACCGACCAGAGGCGCAGCCAGCCCCCCTTCTCCCAGGGGAAGACCAGCCGGTCGTCGGCGGTCCAGGTGAGGCCGGGACCGTTCACACCCTGGAAGGCGCTGCCCTGCCCGGGATCGGCGCGGAAGACCTCCACCGAACGCCCCGAGGTCGCGTCGGCGACCCGCACGGACCAGGGGGGAGCCTCGCGCACCGGGGCGAAGGGAAGGCGTCCTTCGACCGAGGGGATGCGGAGGAAGGCGACCCGGCGCCCGTCCGGGCTCCAGGCTGGCGCGCCGTCCCGGTCCACCCCGGGCGACATCCAGGTGAGCGTCGCCTCTTCGAGGCTCAGGACGCCGACGTATCCGTGATCGCCGCGGTTGCTGGCGAAGGCCAGGCGGGTTCCGTCGGGGGACCATGCGAGCGCGCCGGGCCTCCCCCGGGGCTCGGCCACCGTCTCGGGCTCGTCGCCCTCGCCCAGACCCACCACCCGGATCCGCCCGCCGTCGACGAAGGCGAGCCGGTCACCGGCCGGGGAGAGGACGCCGGGGCGGACGTCCTCGAGCTTCACGGGGTCGCCCCCGTCGACGGACACGACGAAGAGGTCCCGCTCGACGGGCTCGGGGAGGCTCTCGGGGTTCGGGATCTCGCCCTGCCGGTTCGGAGCCCCACCCCGCACGTAGAGGATCCGCCGGTCCGGCGTGACCAGGAGGTCCCCGATCTCCTGCCCGTCGTCCGAGTCGTAGCCGGTCACCGGGCGGGCTTCCCACGTCGGCCCCTCGGCCACCCACACGTTCCGGACGCCGCGTTCGTTCCGCACCCACGCGATGAGGTCGCCCTCCGGCGCCGCCACCAGCCCCGAGGGGAACGGCGCGCTCATCACGTCCTCGAGCGTGAAGCCGCCCCGGGCCCCCTGGGCGGCGGCCGGGGCGGGGAGGGTGGCCGCGACGGCGACGAGCAGGACTCCGAGGGCCGGCGCCCGCCCGCGTGGGGGCGACGACGGGGCGCCGGACGTGCCGCGGCGGGCGCTCATGCCGGGAGCCCGTTGCGCACGACGTGCTCCACGGCCGAGGCGAAGCGGTCCACCTCCTCCAGCGTCGAGTAGACCGAGGGCGACACGCGGAGACCCTCGAACTGCGCGTGGTGGATGGCCACCGTGAGGATCCGGTGCTGCTCCCACAGCCACCGCTGCAGTGCCCCGGTGTCGACCCCCACGACCTGGACGGTGGCGATCCCGCACGCCATGCCGGGCTCGAGGCTCGTGTGCAGCCGCACCCGGTCGTGCTCCAGCAGACGACGGGCCCACCGGTCGCGGAGGTAGACCAGGCGGGCCTCCTTCCGCGCCGGACCGATGCCCTGGTGGAAGGTGAGGGCCTCGGCGATGGCCAGGTAGTTGGCCGCCGGGTGCGTCCCGATCTCCTCGAACTTCCGGACGTCGTCGTCCATCCGTTCGGGCGCCGCCATGAGCGGCCAGAGGTCGCCGATCTTCTCGCGCCGGACGTACAGGAGCCCGGTCCCTATGGGGGCGAACAGCCACTTGTGCAGGCTCGTGGAGTAGTAGTCGCAGCCGAGCTCCTCGAGGGTGAAATCGAAGTGGGCCAGGGCGTGGGCCCCGTCGACGATCACGGGCAGGTCGTGGCGCCGGGCCATGGCCACCAGCTCCCGGATCGGGAGGATCTGCCCCGTGATGTTGATCATGTGGCAGGCCAGGATCAGCCGGGTGCGCGGCGTGATCCCCGCTTCGAAGAGCCGCACCACCTCCTCCGGGTCCTCGGCGGGCACCGGGATCTCGATCTGTCGGAGCACGATCCCCTCCCGGCGCTCTCGCTGCCGGAAGGTGGTGATCATGCGGGGGTAGTCCTGCGTGGTGGTCAGGACCTCGTCTCCGGGCCCGAGGTCGAATCCCAGCTGGCAGGTCTGGAGGCTCTCGGAGGCGTTGCGTGTGAAGGCGACCTCCTCCGGGTCGACCCTCCACTGCGCGGCCATCCGCTCCCGTACCCCCTCCCGGCGGGGCTCGAGGTCGTTCCACATGGTGTAGGCCGGCGCCAGATTCGAGTAGTCGAGGTGGCGCTTCATCGCGTCCTGGACGAAGGCGGGCGCCGGGCTCACACCGCCGTTGTTGAAATTCACCAGCGAGCGGTCCACCGTGAACGCCTCCGCGACGCGGGCCCAGAAGTCCTCGTCGTCGGCGGTCTCCCGGGGCGAGCCGGGGTGTCGGGACATCTCGGCGGCGATGTCGAGGGCATCGGCCCCGAGGCGGGCGGGTACGAGGGGGAGGCCGGCCGCCGCGGCGGCGGCGGGAACGGCCAGCGAGCCGAGGAAACGGCGGCGCGTCGTCACGGCGCTGCTCCTGCGATGGGGAGCGGGTGGGGAACAGACCCTAGGATAAGAGGGGGGCACGGGCCCGGGAAAGTGTCCGCGGCCCCCGGGTGGGGGAAGGGAACAAAGGCCGTGCTGTGCCGATAGTGGACCCGAAACGACCCGACACGCGGCGGAAGATGATGGACTCAGATCCGACGACCTCGAGCCCACCTAGCGGGGCGCTGGGGCGCTTCGTTCCGAACGCCGACCTCGAGCCCGTGGTGCCCACGGCGCAGCCGCAGGTCCGCAGTAAGTAAGTGATACGCATCACCTTCCTCGGGACGGCCGCGTCCCGTCCCACCGTGGGACGGAACGTGAGCGCGATCGCCGTGCAGCGTGAGGGCGACCTCATGCTGTTCGACTGCGGGGAGGGCACGCAGCGCCAGATGATGCGGTACGGCACGGGGTTCGCCCTGGACGCCATCTTCGTCACCCACGTCCACGCCGACCACTTCCTCGGAATCATCGGGCTCCTCCGCACCATGGGTCTCCAGGGGCGCACCGAGCCGCTGGACGTATTCGGTCCCCGGGGATCGGCGGACGTACTCCGGGCGGCGGTCGAGCTCGGGGTCGACCGCGTCGGCTTCCCGGTGCGCGTCCGCGAGAAAGCACCGGGCCAGTCGGTGGAGCGGGACGAATACGACATCGTCGCGGTGCCAGTGGCCCACGGCACGCCGGCGGTCGGGTGGGCTCTGGTCGAGCACGATCGCCTCGGTCGGTTCGACGTGGAGCGGGCGCGTGCCCTGGGCGTGCCGGAAGGCCCCCTGTTCGGCAGGCTCCATCGGGGCGAGACCGTGACCGTGGACGGCCGGGAGGTCCGTCCCGAAGAGGTGGTGGGGCCGCCGAGGCGGGGACGCCGGGTGGTCTACACGGGTGACACGCGCCCTTCGGGCCGCGTCGTGGAGGCGAGCCGCGGAGCCGACCTCCTCATCCACGACTGCACCTTCGGGGCCGAGGAGGCGCGGCGCGCCCGGGACACGCAGCACGCCACGGCCGTCGAGGCGGCGGACGTCGCGCGCCGCGCGGACGTTCGAAGGCTCGTCCTCACCCACCTGTCGGCACGGTACGCCGACCAGCCCCGGATCCTCGAGCGCGAAGCCCGGGACGTCTTCCCCGAGGCCGTCGTCGCGTGGGACGGGCTCGTGCTGGAGATTCCCTATCCGGACGAGGAGCCCTCGGAGCGGGCGGGACGGGCCGTCGCGGTCGGCGACGGGGCGACGCAGGACGCCGCGCCCGGTCCGACCCCGGAAGGAGGTCCGGCGTGAGCCAGTGGTTCCCTCTCGCGGGCGGGACCTCGTGGGCGCCCGATCCGGAGCACACGGCCTTCGTCGACCCGACCCGCGACCTGGAGGCCGTCCGCCGCCGGTGGGAGGTGCGGAGCGCCCAGTGGCGCGCCGCCGCCCTGGCCGAGTCCATCTTCGGTCGGCCCGTCCGGGTGCGGATGCGGGGGGGCGATCCCGCGGGACGGGGAGCGTTCCGCGGGCTCCTGCGCCTGGAGGTGCCGTTCCGGGACCTGGAGCTGCAGCGATGGCGGGAGCGGACCTTCCAGGCCTGCGCCGCCCGGGACCCCGTGCTGACCCGCGTGCCGCTGGTCTACGTCTTCGCACCCGTGATCGCCGAGGCCGCGCCGTGACGTCCGCAGGGGCGGGGGCTGGCGGCGGGCCGGAGGCGCTCGATGCTCCTTCGCCGTGGCCCGTGCGGTGCGTCGGCATCGTCGGTCTGGGCCTCATGGGGGGCTCGCTGGCGCGGGCGCTGAAGGCCCTCGATCCGGCCATCCGGGTCGTGGGAATGACCGAGAGCGCTGCGGACGCCGAGGAGGCCCGGGCCGCCGGGGCCGTGGACGAGATCCTCACCGATGCCGACGGCCTCGGAGACGCCGACCTCGTCGTGTACGCGGCGCCGCTCTCGGCTTTCCTGGATCTCCTGCCGCGGCACGCCCCGGTCCTCGAGCGTGCCTGGGGCACCGACGTGGGCAGCCTCGAGGGTCCCGTCGTCGAAGCGGTCCGGAGGGAGGGGCTGGCGGATCGCTTCGTGACCGGGCACCCGATGACGGGAGGCGAGGGGGCCGGCTTCGGCTCGTCCCGGGCCGGGCTCTATCGCGACGCCACGGTCCACCTGGCCCGCGACACCGGCTCCCCGGCGGCCCGGGACCTCGTCCAGCGCTTCTGGAGCGCCCTCGGTTCGAAGGTCGTGTGGGTCGACGCGATGGCCCACGATCGGCGCATGGTCTGGGCGAGCCACCTCCCCCAGCTCGTGGCCCTCGCCCTCGCCCGGTCGCTCGAGGGCGCGGGCGTCGTCCCGGACGACCTCGGACCCGGGGGCCGGGACATGACCCGCCTCGCAGCGAGCTCCACCGTGATGTGGGGGGATCTGCTCCGATACGCGGCCGCCCGCGACGCCGCGGCCGTGCGGGTCATGATCGGCGAGCTCGAGGCCCTCGTGTCCGACCTGGAGGAGGGCCGCTTCGAGGGTCTGGCAGCCCTCATGGACGCCACCCGTGCCTGGCGCCGTGGAGGCGCCTCCCGATGATTCTCTCCGTTCCGGGCGACAAGTCGATCACCCAGCGGGCGTTGATCCTGGGGGGGCTCGCAGCCGGCCGGAGCCGGCTGCGGGGCCTGCTGGCCAGCGCCGACCCCCGCTCCACGGCCGCGGCTCTCCGACGGCTCGGGGTGGGGATCCCGGCGATCTCCGACGAGGGCGACGAGATCGTCGTCGACGGCCGGGGGCTGCGAGGGCTGACCGCCCCCGTGGAGCCGCTGGACCTCGCCAACAGCGGCACCGGAGCCCGCCTGCTCCTGGGCGTGCTGGCGGGCCAGGCTTTCCCGGCCACCGTCACGGGGGACGCGTCGCTCCGCGGGCGCCCCATGCGGCGCGTCACCGACCCTCTGGAAGCCATGGGCGCCCGCTTCGAGGACCAGGGCGAGCCCGGCCGGCTTCCCGTCCGTGTCCACGGTGGAGCGCTGAGGCCCCTGGAGTACGCCCTTCCGGTCGCGAGCGCCCAGGTGAAGAGCGCGCTGCTGCTGGCCGGACTCGTGGGGCGCGCGTTCGTCCTCCTCACCGAGCCCGGCCGCTCCCGGGACCACACCGAACGGATGCTCACGGCGGTGGGCGCGGCGGTGATCGTCCACGACCGGGGACCGGGCCGACGCGTCGAGCTCCGCGACCCCCCCGAGGCCATCCGTCCCCTCGACCTCACCGTGCCCGGAGACTTCTCGTCGGCGGCGTTTCCCGTCGTGGCGGCGCTGCTGGGGGGCGTCGAGGAAGCGCTGGTGGTGGAGGGCGTGGGGCTCAATCCGACGCGTACGGGGCTGCTCCCGGTGCTGCGGCGGATGGGGGGCCGGATCGAGGTGCTGGACGAGCGGGCGGGCTCGGGCGAGCCGACCGGCACGCTGGTGGTCCGGCCGTCGAGCCTGAAGGGCGTGGAGGTGGGGATCGACGAGATCCCGACGTGCATCGACGAGATTCCGGCGCTCGCCGTGGCGGCCGCCAGGGCGGAGGGCACGACGCGCATCACCGGCGCGGGGGAGCTCCGTCTCAAGGAGACGGACAGGCTGCGGGCCCTGGCCCTCGGCCTGCGGGCGCTGGGGGTGACGGTGGAGGAGCTGGACGACGGGCTCGAGATCGAGGGCACGGACGCCCCGCTCCGCGGGCGGGTCCGGGCCTGGGACGATCACCGGATCGCCATGGCGTTCGGCGCCCTGGGGGCCTCGCCGGCCGCGGAGGTCACGGTGGACGACCCGGCGTCGGTCCGCGTGAGCTACCCCGGCTTCTGGGAGGACCTCGCCCGGTTGGAAGGGGGAAGGGGACCGGGCAGCCCGCGAGGTGGTGCCCGTTCCCGGTCCGGGGGGGCCGCGGGCTCGGAGCGGGCCGACGGAGACCCCGACGGCCACGAGCCCGCCGGGAGCACCGTGGTGACCATCGACGGTCCGGCGGGATCGGGGAAGTCCACCACGGCGCGGGCGGTGGCCGCTCGGCTGGGCTGGCGGTACCTGGACTCCGGCGCGCTGTACCGCGCCCTGACCTGGGCGCTCCTGGACCGCGGGACGCCTCCGGAGAGGTGGGCCTCCCTGGAGCCCGCGGACCTCAAGGCCCTCGGAGTGGAAGTCGAGCTGGCCCCCGAGGGGGTCGTCGTGCTCCATCGCGGGAGGCCGCTGGCGGACGAGCTCCGGACCGACGAGGTGACGGCCCACGTGTCCCAGCTCGCGGCGCTTCCCGCGGTACGCTCGTGGCTCCTGGACACCCAGCGGGCCGTCGGGGCACGGGGACGCCTCGTGGCCGACGGCCGCGACATGGGCACCGTGGTCTTCCCCGACGCCCGCACGAAGATCTTCCTCAGCGCCGAGCCCCGGGAGCGGGCCCGTCGGCGACTGCGGGACAAGGGGGATGCGAGCCCCGACGAGGCCCGGGTCGAAGAGGAGACGGAGAGGCTCCGGGAGCGGGACCGACGGGACTCGGAGCGCGAGCACTCTCCACTGCGACGGGCTCCCGATTCGGTGGTCATCGACACGACACGCCTGGACTTCGACGCGCAGGTCGAGCGGATCGTGCGGGAGGTACGCCGCCGCGCCGGTGGGCCGGCCTCGAAGACTGGTTGACGACCCCTCCGAGCCCATCTACCTTTCCTGTGCTCTACCCTCGTGGTGGCTCGCGCCCGAGCGCGGGCAACCCCATGGCGGCCCCTACGACGAGTCGGAGGCCGGACAGGGCACGGTGTTCGCCGAAAGGCCCCGAGGACCAGCGTCCCCACCCAGAACGGGCGCTCCCTCCGGCCTTTCTCTTTTTCCCAGAGGCTCCGCGATGCCCACACGGTGAAGCGCGGGGTCGACAGCCTTCCGGCCGGCCGCTCCGGCCAGGAAGCGAGATCATTCCATGGCCAACAACCAGACCGAGACCACCGGTACCGAGCCCGAGCAGGAGCTCGAAGCCTCCGCCCAGACCGCCCCCGAAGAAGCCGCTCCAGAGGAAGCCGCTCCAGAAGAGACCGCCGCCGAAGAGACAGCCCCAGAAGAGACAGCCCCGGAAAGTAGCGTCGACGAGATGGACGACGAGACCGCCGAGGCCTACGTCGCGGTCGATGCGCTGACTGGTGAAGTCATCACCGAGCTGACGGCCGACGAGGAGGACGAGCCGGAGGGCAAGGCCGTCGACGTCGACGCCGAGCCTCCCCGCGTGGGCACCTCTCCCGAGCTGGAGATGGACCCCTACGGCGAGGAGCAGCTGGACGTATCCCGCGACGAGTTCGCCAAGCTGCTGGGCGACTTCTCCGAGGACTTCCAGGACTTCCGCGAGGGCGAGATCGTCAACGCCCGGGTCCTCAAGGTCACCGACGCCGCGGTCATCCTCGAGTTCGGCTTCAAGTCCGAGGGCTCCGTCGCCCTCGACGAGTTCAAGGATCCTCCGGGGGAGGGGGACGAGGTCGAGGTCCTCCTCGAGAGCCTCGAGGACGAGGACGGCATCGTCGTCCTGTCCAAGAAGAAGGCCGACTTCCTCCGGGTCTGGGAGAAGATCAAGGAGGCGTACGAGGCGGACCGGCCCGTCCAGGGCACGCTGGCCCGGAAGATCAAGGGCGGTGTCACCGTCGATCTCATGGGCGTCGACGCGTTCCTGCCCGGATCGCAGATCGCGCTCCGCCGGGTCCCGAACATCGAGGACCTGATCGGCGAGACGTACGAGTTCCAGATCATCAAGCTCAACAAGCGGCGCCGGAACATCGTGGTCTCGCGCCGCGTGATCCTGGAGGCCGAGCGCGAGAAGAAGCGCGACCAACTCGTGAAGGAGCTTCTCGTCGGCCAGGTCCGCGAGGGCCAGGTCAAGAACATCACCGACTTCGGCGCCTTCATCGACCTGGGCGGGCTCGACGGCCTGCTCCACATCACCGACATGAGCTGGGGCCGGGTGGGCCACCCCTCCGAGGTGGTGGACATCGGTGAGCGGATCGACGTGAAGGTCCTCGACATCGACTGGGACCGGGAGCGCATCAGCCTCGGGCTCAAGCAGCTCCTCCCCTATCCCTGGACCGACATCGACAAGAAGTACCCCGTCGGCTCCCGGGTGAAGGGCCGGGTCGTGTCGATCACGAACTACGGCGCGTTCGTCGAGCTGGAGAAGGGGGTCGAGGGTCTGGTCCACATCTCCGAGATGAGCTGGACCCGCAACATCCGGCACCCCTCGAAGCTCGTCTCCATCGGCGACGAGATCGAGGCGGTGGTCCTCAAGGTCGACCCCGACGACGAGAAGATCTCGCTGGGGATGAAGCAGATC
>JASFUL010000106.1:0-12399 GCA_050050315.1 Gemmatimonadota bacterium | reverse complement strand
CTGTCGAACTGAGATCGGGTGAGGTGGCGCCCCAGACCGGTTGGATCCGATGACCCACGACTTCGCTGGGTACGACTGCAACGAGGATCTGGCGCCCCTGGTCCAGGGGGCGAAGGAAGGGGACGTCGAGGCACTGGACCGGCTGTGCGAGTGCTGCTACGAGCAGGTGCTGGGCTACTTCCGGAGTCACCTGCCGCACCAGGCGGAGGACCTGACACAACGGCTCTTCGCCGATCTTCCGAGGAAGCTGCAGAGCTACACCGAGTCGGGACGATTCAGGGCATGGCTGCAGGGCGTGGCGTACCACATGTTCCTCACGCAGCATCGCTCCGAGCGCCGGCGGCGGGAGCAGACGCTCCGGACGGGGATGGACTTCGCGAGCATGGACACGACCACCCTCTTCCGGACCGCGAAGGGACAGCTCCGTCGGCACGCCCGTGATCTGCCGCCGGCGCTCGGCGAGGCGTGGGAGCTGTTCGTGAAGGGGTACCGACACGCGGAGATCGCCGACGAGCTCGGGATCACGCCCGGGGCGGCGGCGACCCGCGTGAGCCGGGCCAGGAGCTGGCTCATCGAGCGGCTCGAGCCCGAGGGAGACGGGCCGCACGGCTAGCGAGAGGAGGTCCCGCAGCTGGATTCCAGAAGGGCGCGCACGGCCCGGGAGAACACGGCCGAGGCCTCGGCCTCGGGGGCGATCTCCCCGAGGATGCGGCAGCCTTCGACCTGGTCGCCGAGGTAGAGAGTCGCCTCGGCCAGGCGGTACGAGACCTCCAGGCGGTCCTCCTCCGGGAGCGGGCCGGCGCGAAGACGGCGTGCAAGCGCCACGGCCGCACGGATGGAGTCGGGATCGGGAGCCGAGAGGTCGACCAGGGCGCGAAGGCGCTCCAGCGAGGCCGCGGGTTCGAGCGCCTTCGGGCGATCGGTCGCGGCGGTGTCCGGCTCTCCGGCGGGGACGACGGAGGATGCAGCATCCGGCGTCGTGTCCCCGCGGGCGGTGTCCCGAGGAACGGCGCCCTCCGCCGCGGCCGTGCCGGTGGGTGGAGCCGGCTCCTCGAGATCCGCCGTGGAGGGATCGGAGTCGGAGGGATTGAACCAGCCGAAATAGGCGAGGCCCACGATGCCAGCGATCACAGCGAGGAGGATCGAGACGGACGTCAGCGGCGACGAGAGAGCGCGCCGGCGCGCCGCCCCGTGCGCGGCGGGATCGATTGCCGGACCTGGAGGACCTCCGGAGGTGGGCGGCAGCTCGATACGAGCCTCCCAGGGCTCCCTGACGCCGGGCTCGGCTGGAACCCAGGCCGCGACGGCCCGGACGAGGGAGGACGAGAACGCGGTGGCGGACTGGAAGCGGGCGTCCGGCTCGACCGACAGACACCGGCGTAGGACGTTCTTCACCTCGTCGGGCCAGTCGTTGGGCGGGAGCGCCGCGAGAATGAGGTCGGCGGACCCGTGAGTGCCTCGATCGGGAGGAAGGCCTCCCGCCAGCATGCGGACGGCCATCAGGCCCAGCGAGTAGATGTCGGAGCGATGGTCGACGCTTCCTCCGACCCACTGCTCGGGACTCATGTAGGCGGGCGTTCCCACCCACTGGCCCGTGGTCGTGATGGTCGAGCCCGTCTGGGTCCCGAAGGCCTTGGCGATCCCGAAATCGACCACTTTCACGAAGTCGTCCCACTGGCGGTAGCGGGTGAGCATGATGTTGCCCGGCTTCAGATCGCGGTGCACGATCTTGAGCCCGTGCGCCGCGTCGAGGGCGTTGGCGATCTGCCAGACGATCCGAGCGGTCGGTCGTGGGGAGAGGAGGCTCACCTCGTCGAGGCGATCCGCCAGGGACTGTCCCTCGACGTACTCGGTCGCGAGATAGAGGAGGCCGTCCCCGGTCTCGTCGAAGTTGTAGATCGCCACGACGTGGGGGTGGCTGATGCGGCTGGCGTTCGTGGCTTCCCGATAGAAACGCGCCATCGCCTCGGCGTCCGACGGAACGGCTCCCGTGCCGAGGACCTTGAGAGCGCAGAGGCGGTGCAGACGGATGTCCTCCGCCAGGTACACGACACCCATCCCACCCCGTCCCAGTTCGCGACGGATCTCGTAGCGGCCGTGGACGAGCGCACCGTTGGAGAGGCCCGTCGTGGTGGAAGGACGGAGGGCCGCTCCGTCCTTGGGGCAGAACCGGCCGTCCCCCTCGTACGTGGCACCGCAGAGCGGGCACGTCCTGGCGGTCATGCGATGGTGGAGCTCATCGGAGCCTCAGCGGACGAGGCAGAGCGTGGCCCGGCCGGGGAATCGGAGCCACGAGGGCCCGAAAGGAGATGAATATGTTCAGGCGTATCATGTCGGCAACCGCGATCGCGGCTTCCCTCCACGTCCCGGGGGCCGGCCTCGCGGCCCAGGCTGCCGATCGGCCCGTCGTCGCGATCCTGGACTTCACCAACAGCGCCCTCGTCGACCACGAGCGGTACGAGCCCTTCAGCGCGGGGATCGCCGGGATGCTGCTGGCGGACCTCCGGCAGAACCCCCGGATCGAGCTCGTGGAGCGCGAGAGGATCCGCGATCTGCTCGACGAGATCGAGCTGAGCGAGTCTGGAAGAGTCGATCCGGAGGCCGCGGTCGAGGCGGGCAGGATCCTGGGGGCGCACCACGTGATCGTGGGGGGGTTCGTCATCGACCCGCAGGGGAATCTCCGCCTGGACGCACGCGCGGTGAGCGTCGAAACCAGCCGGATCGAGCACGTCGAAACGGTCGAAGACGACGTGGAGAACCTGCTCCGGGCGGTCACCCGTCTGGGACGGCAGCTCAGCGCCTCCCTGGACCTCCCGATGGACGACTCGGAGCTGGGCGACCCCCGACCCGCCCGGCCGGGCCAGGTGCTGGCGAACCTCAAGTACGCCCGGGCGCTCCTGGAGGAGGACCGGGAGAACGCGGCCCGGGCCCTCGAGCTCTATCGCCAGTTCCTCGCCGAGACGCCTCCCGACTACGCCCTGGTGCTGCGCCGGGAGGCCCGGCAGCGCATCCGGGTCCTGATGGCCGACCAGGGGGGCTGACGCGCGGCGGGTCGCGGCAGGCACCCTTCCGTCGGGATCGGTAAGGATCGGCAGCCGTCCGGCACTCAGGGGGTGAGGGGCCGAGAGAGCCCCGAGTCATCCCTGCCGCACGGAGGCCATCATGGGTGCCAGCGTCACCACGACCGCGGGAATCGCCACGATCGACCGGACCGGGACGGCTTCCGCCACCGGCGGCGCCGGAAACCGAGTCGAACGGGGCACCTCCGCCGAGCAGAGCTCCGAGCCGACGGGCGGGCCCGCGTTCCAGACCCGGCTGCCCTCGGGCGAGGTGCGAAGCTACGATCTGGCGGCGGACCTCGAGGCGGACATCCTCGCCGGTCTGGTCCCCAGGGGATCGAGCGCCCGGCTCGCGCCGGACGCCGCCCGTCCGGATGCACCGGAGTCCGCCTGGACGCCGATCGCGGAGTTCGCGTCGGCCCGTGCCGAGCTGCGGTCCGCCTACCGTCCGCACTGGGACACCGCGCTCCGCTTCATGGGCTGGGGGGCGATGGTGGGGGTCGGCCTGAAGCTGCTCGACACGACCGTGACGATGTTCGCGATCGACGGCAACCTCGGGTTCGTGTGGCTGGTGACGGTCGGCTCGCTGGTGCTGGCCTCCCGGTGGGGCTGGGCGCCCTTCCTGGCCATCTACGTCACCTTCCGGCTGGGGATCGGAGTCAACCTCTTCGTCGCCGCGCTGGCGGCCGGGTTCGTCGGGGTCGCCCTGGGCGCTCCCGTCGGCCTCCTCGTCGGCGCCGTGGTGGGACATGTCCGGAAGGGTCGCGTGCGGACGGCGCCGGACGCTCCGCCCGAGGGGGCGCGGCCGTACATCCTCGGCGTAGCTCTCCCCCTGATCTACCTCGCGGTCGCGATCCCGACCTACGTCTGGCTGAGCTTGAAGGCGCTGGAGTGGCTGGCGGGCTGAGTCCTCGCCTCCTCGGGCGAATCGCGAGCGGGGATCTTGCCGTTCCGACGGGCCGCGGCGATCCTGGTCGCGGCCCGGCGCACCGCCCGGGACCCCGACCGAGGTCGAGGCATGGCCATCGAACGAGCGCCCGCACCCACCGTCGGGTCCATCGAGACCCTCCGACGTTACCGGCCCCCTTCCCGGGAGGTCGCGTGGTACCACGTGACCCAGCCCGGGCGGTCGGAAACGCTCGAGAGCGTCGCCCGCGCGAACGGGGTCGCGCTCAGGGATCTCGTTGCGTTCAACTTCCCGGGCTCCGTCGTGGACGGTGTGATCCTCCAGCCCGTGGTGAACTGGTACATGGGCCGTCACGTCGAATTCGGGTGTCCGGATTCGCGCGACGGACGGAACCGGGCGTTGCGCGGTCACGAGCGTCTGGCCATTCCCCGGCCGGGCACCTTCATCGAGCTCGACGACCCCGTGGTCACGGAAGGTCGGGTTGCGCCCGCGCGGCGGGGGGTGTGGTTCGGCGGGGGATACAAGACCGGGACGACGCCCGGGTCGAACGTCGAGACGGCACGGATCGCGTGCGTCGCGGCCGACGGGACGCGGGGGTTCACCGCCACGCTCGCGGGCACCGGTCTGGGGGTCGGTGCGGAGGCCGGAGACGCGCCGATCATCGTCCTGATCACGTCCCTCCGTTCCCCCGGGCAGCTCGACGAGCCCGGGGAGGGGCGTCTCGAGCTTGCCCGTCCCGCAGAGGTCGAGCCACACGACGTGCTGGGAGGGCGACACGGCCGGGCGGGCCGCGCGCTCGGGCGCTTCGCGGAGAAGTACGGGCGACGTGGAGCCGCCGGGCTCGAGGCCGGAAGGACCCTCCTGAAGTACGGCGCCGAGATCGTCGACCTCGCCGAGACGCTCGGGATGCAGCTGGATCACCCCGAGCCGCAAGTGCTCACGGTGGAGAGCTCGTGGAGCGCCCTCGCGGCGGACGCGCCGTTTCTCCACTCCGTATCGAAGTTCCGCGTCGAGTCGGTGCTCTCCTTCTAGCCGCCCTCAACGAGTGAGGCCGGCGCCGCATCCGCCGGCACGACCCGCCGGCTTGCTTGCCGACGCCTCGTCGCTCGCCCAGCTTCGGTGCAAGCCATCCCTCCGACCCCCGTGCCCCGCCATGACGCCCAGTCACCCCGTCTCGATCCTGACCCTCTCGCTCGTCTTCCTCACCGCCTGCTCGAGCGCCCCGTCCCCCGACGCCGCACCCGCGGCGGCTCCGGCCCGGGCGGCGGCTCCGGCCCGGGCGGTCCCCGCGTCGGCGCCCGGGCCCGCCGACCCCGCCTACCCGTCCGCCGCCCGCAGCCGGATCATGGCCGAGCACGCCGCCGTGGCGTCGGCCAACGCCCTGGCGTCCGAAGCCGGGCTCGACGTGCTCAGGGCCGGTGGGAACGCGGTCGACGCGGCGGTGGCCACCGCCTTCGCCATCGGGGTGGTGGAGCCGCAGATGTCGGGGCTGGGTGGAAGCGGCGCGATGACCATCTGGCTGGAGGAGGAGGCGCGGACCTACTACCTGGACTTCTACGCGGCGCAGAACGCCGAGCGCATGGCGGGCGCCACGGGAGCGCGTCGCGGAGACACCGACCTGCGGATCGTCGGGATCCCCGGCGAGGTGGCGGGGTTGCTCGCGGCCCACGAGCGTTTCGGTGAGCTGCCCCGGCAGCGCGTGATGGCGCCCGCGATCCGGCTGGCCGAGGAGGGCTTCCCCCTCGGACAGATCCTCGCGGGCATGGTGCGTTCGGACTCCGCCAAGCTGCACCGATTCCCCGAAGCGACCGAGCAGTGGTGGCCCGGGGGACGCCCGCTGCAGCCCGGCCAGACGTACCGCAATCCGACGCTGGCGAACACGCTCCGTCGGATCGCCCGGGAGGGGAGGGACGGCTTCTACCAGGGTCCCGTGGCCGAGGCGATCGTCGGACGGCTCAACGCCAACGGGCACCCGGCCACCCTGACCGACCTGGCGGGCTACGAGCCGCAGTGGAAGCGTCCCCTGTGCACCGACTACCGCGGCTGGACGGTGTTGTCGGCGCCCCCGCCCCAGACGGGCATGCAGGTCCTCGAGACGCTCGAGCTGGTCGAGCCCTGGAACCTGTCCGAGCTCGGGCTGCCCACGGAGTCGCCCCGGGCGTTCGACGTGCTCGCCGGGGCCCTCCGGGTCGGTCAGGCCGACGCGGACTGGAACGACGATCCCCGGTGGGCCGACGTGCCCGCCGCCGCGGTGGCGTCCGAGACCTTCGCCGACGCGCGACGCTCCCTCGTCGGGTCGGCGCGCGCGCCCGACCGGATCGAGCCGGGGGACGCGGCCTCGGTCCGCCCCGACGTTCCGCCGGGCTGCAGGACCCTCGACCCTTGGACGGCTGCGTCCCCGTCGAGCTCGCCGGCTGGAGCGGGTGCCGCGGATCCCTCCGGGCCGGCGTCCGGAGGCGAGACGACCCACATGTCCGTCGTGGACGAGCGGGGCAACGCGGTGGCCCTCACCCAGACCAACAGCACGCTCTTCGGTTCGGGGGCCTGGGTGGAGGGGTTCTTCCTCAACGACTCGGGCTACCTGTGGCGCGACGCCGTGGGTGCCCTGCCCGCCGGCACTACGTGGCGGACCAGGAACTCCACCATCTCCCCCACCGTGGTCCTGGACGGAGACGACGTGCGTCTCGTCATCGGCGCACCCGGCGGCGGCCGCATTCCCACCGAGATCGCCCAGGTCATGGTGTACATCCTCGACTACGGGATGGACCCGCTCGAGGCTGTGCGCATGCCCCGGATCTACACCGACGAGGACTCGCCCGAGGTCCAGCTGGAGCACGGCTTCGCGCCGGCGCTGCTCGCGGGCGTCCGGGAGATGGGGTGGCGGCCCGTGCCCGAGTCGTTCGGCTACGCCAGGCTGTACCTGGTCGCCCGCGTCGGCGATGGCTGGGTGGCCGTCTCGGACCCGCGACACGACGGCGAGCCGAGGGGCTACTGAACCGCCCCCCGGTCTCCCGGATCCCCACGTGAACGTCAGGACGGTCCGCCCCGCGGACCGGGCCGAGCTGGTCCGGATGCGCCGGACCTTCTGGCCCGACTCGACGGAGGCGGAAGTCGAGGCGCGGCTCCACGTCGCGCCCGACCGGGGCGTCACCCTGGTGGCCCAGCGGAGGGAAGGCGGCCTGGCGGGGTTCGCCGAGGTCGATCTCCGGAGGTTCGCCGATGGATGCGACGCGTCTCCCGTGCCCTATCTGGAGGGACTCTGGGTGGACGAGGACCAGCGCCGATCGGGCGTGGCGACGGCCCTCGTACGCGGCGTCGAGGCGTGGTGCCGGGCTCGCGGCTTCCCAGAGCTCGCCTCGGACAGCGAGATCTCCAACGAGCCCGGCGTGCGGTTCCACCTCCGCGCGGGCTTCGAGGAGGTCCAGCGCAACATCACGTTCCGCAAGCGTCTGGTGGACGACGAGGGCTGACCGTCACGAAACGCATTCCGAGCACCTCGTCCCCCGAGTCTCGCGGGCGGTCGCCCACCGGAGTCCGGGAGCCTACGGCAGGCGAGTGCCGTGCCCCAGGCCGAAGGCCACTCCGACCCGCCATGCGCTCCCCGCCCCCGTCGCGGGTACCACCACGGACTCCCAGCTCCGTCGCTCCACCTGGGACCCGATGAGGGCGCCGACGAGGGCACCGACGGCGCCGGCCACGATGAACCCGTCGAGGAACCGGTCCGCGTGGAGCTCCTCGTCGCACTCGGTCTCGAGGAAGCAGGACTCCCGTCCCTCCAGCATCAACCCGCCGAGGATCCCGGCGCCGAGACCGAGGCCGAGGGCCGTCTTGCCGGTCTGACGCCGCACCTCCAGCGAGGCCGGGGAAGGGTCGATCGCCGGTACGCGGGTGTGCGTAGTCCGGGTCGTCCGAAGGACGTAGCACCGCGGGCTCGGCCGGCCTCGCCAGGGCCGCCGACCCACGGGGTCACCCCCGGCCCGACCGGCCACCGTGCAGGCCCCGATCTCCCCGTCCCGAGGGGCCTCGAACACCCCCCGATCCCCGGAACCAACGCCCCCGAGCAGGGTTCCGAGAAGCGCGCCGACGGCCGGGCCGGCACGCGCCGAACTCCCTCGATGCGGACACCTCACGGAGAGCGACATGGCAGAACACGGGACCGACGGAAAGAGCACGCTCACGATCCAGGACAACCGGACGGGGGAGTCGTACGAGGTCGAGGTCCGCGAGGGGGATGTGATCCAGGCCATGGACCTGCGAGGGATCCGGGTCCAGGAAGACGATTTCGGGATGATGTCGTACGACCCGGGGTTCAAGAACACGGCGTCGACGCGTAGCACCATCACCTACATCGACGGCGCCAACGGCATCCTGCGCTACCGTGGCTATCCCATCGAGCAGCTCGCCGAACGGGCGAGCCACCTCGAGGTCGCCTACCTGATCCTCAAGGGCGAGCTGCCCACCAAGGACGAGCTCGACCAGTTCGTGCACGACATCACCTTCCACACGTACGTGCACGAGAACATGCTCACGTTCCTGGACGGCTTCCGCTACGACGCCCACACCATGGGCATGATGATCAGCGCGGTGGCGGCGCTTTCGACCTTCTATCCGGAGGCCAAGGACGTACGGGACCCGTCGACCCGCTGGAACCAGATCACGAGGCTGGTCGCCAAGATGCCGACCCTGGCGGCCTTCAGCTACCGGCACCTGCGGGGCTTGCCATACGTGTACCCGGAGAACGAGCTCTCGTACACGGCGAACTTCCTCAACATGCTCTTCCGGATCGGGGTCAAGGACTACCGTCCCAACCCGGTCCTCGAGCGGGCGCTGGACGTGCTGTTCATCCTGCACGCTGACCACGAGCAGAACTGCTCGGCCACGGCCATGCGCGTCATCGGCAGCTCGGAGGCCGACCCGTACTCGGCGCTGGCCGGCGCCATGGCCGCGCTCTACGGTCCGCTCCACGGGGGCGCCAACGAGGCCGTGCTGCGGATGTTGAACCGCATCGGCACGACGGAGAACATCCCCGACTTCATCGAGT
Organism: Gemmatimonadota bacterium; assembly: GCA_050050315.1. Lineage (GTDB taxonomy): Bacteria > Gemmatimonadota > Gemmatimonadetes > Longimicrobiales > Gaopeijiaceae > JASFUL01. The sequence goes on along the minus strand of JASFUL010000106.1, from coordinate 3,392 downwards.
CGGTGAAGAACCGGGAGGAGCGGCTGATGGGCTTCGGCCACCGGGTCTACAAGGCCTACGACCCCCGGGCCAACATCATCAAGCGCACCGCCGAGGAAGTCTTCGAGGTCACGGGGCGCAACCCGCTCCTGGACATCGCCTTGGAGCTCGAGAAGATCGCCCTCAACGAGGAGTACTTCGTCGAGCGCAACCTCTACCCGAACGTGGACTTCTACTCGGGCATCATCTACCAGGCCATGGGGTTCCCGGTGGAGATGTTCCCGGTGCTCTTCGCGATCCCGCGCTCGGTGGGCTGGCTGGCCCAGTGGGAGGAGATGCTGGAGGACTCCGAGCAGAAGATCGCCCGTCCCCGGCAGGTGTACGTGGGCCAGGGAGAGCGCGACTTCGTGCCCATCGAGGAGCGGTAGCGGGCACGTCCGTGATTGGTGGATCGGATCCTGCGGGGGCGCCCTCCATCGGGGAGCGCCCCCGTTTCCGCTCCGGACCGTGACGAGGAGACAGCCACGTGCCCATCGTCCCCATCGACCTCGAGCACGAGGGACTCGAAGGAGCCATCTCCACGTATCTCGTGGACGTCGGCGAGCCGGTCCTCGTCGATCCCGGCCCCTCTACGACGATCGAGACGCTCGAGCACCGGATGTCCGCCCAGGGCGTCCCCCTGACGGAGCTCCGGCACGTCCTCCTGACCCACATCCACCTGGATCACGCCGGCGCCACCGGCCACCTGGTCGAGCGGGTGCCCGGACTGACCGTCCACGTGCACGAGGACGGCGCCCGCCACCTGGCCGACCCCGAACGGCTGGTGGCCAGCACCCGCCGGACCTTCGGCGAGGCCCACGACCGCCTCTGGGGCGAGGTCCGTCCGGTGCCACGAGACCGCATCCGGGCGTGGCGACCCGGCGACGCCCTGCCGCTGCGTTACCTCCGACCCATCCACACGCCGGGACACATCGACCACCACGTGGCGTGGCTGGACGAGTCCGGTGGCACGCTGCTGGCCGGCGACTCCCTGGGCATCATCCTGACCCCGGACGCGCCGAGCCACCCCCCCACGCCCCCACCCTCGGTGGATCTTGCGGCGTGGCAGCGGACCCTCGCCAACCTCCTCCCCCTCGGTCCCGAGCGGATCGGGGTGGCCCACTTCGGGCTCCACGAGGACTTCCACCGCCGTCGCGAGGCCCTGGCCGAAGGACTCCGCGAGCTGGCTGAGCGGGTGGGCAGGGCGATCCGGGAGGGTCGAACCGACGAGGACGCACGGGCGTACGAGGAAGAGGTCCGGGCGCGGCAGGCGACGACCCGCTCCAGGGAGGACGTGGATCGGTACTTCGACGTCTTCCGCGCCGAGACCGACTACCGGGGGGTGGAGCGCTACGTCACCCGCCGGGGGTTCGCCACCGACGACGAAGAGGAGGAAGCATGAGGGAGAAGGACGAGCGGGTCGATATCGCGGCGCGGGGACGGTCGCGGAGCTTCAGGGGCCTGGGCGCGCTGGTGAGCGTGCTCGTGGCGATGGGGTGCGCGTCGTCCGGCGCGACGCCGAATGGCGAGCCGGGGGCGGACACGGCCGGCCCGGCGGCGCCACCCGGGCTGAGGGCGGACGACGATTCGATGGCCCCCCTGGTCCGGCGCCCCGTTCCCGCGCCGGTGGTGCCGCCTCCTTTCTTCCAGCGGGCGCTGGACGCCCGGACGCGGAGCTCGGACGGGAGTCCCGGCGAGGCCTACTGGCGCAACCGCGCGGTCTACGACATCGAGGCCTCCCTCGACCCCGCCACGGGTCGCCTCGACGGGCGTGAGACGATCCGCTACGAGAACCGCTCGCCCCGGGATCTCACGAGCGTGATGCTGCACCTCCACCAGAACCTGCACGCCGAGGGCGTCGTGCGGGGGGAGGCCGAGGAGGTGACCGGGGGCGTAGAGCTGGGTGCGGTGACGGTCGACGGACGGGACGCGACCCCGGGAGGGGCCGACGGGCCGTCGTACGAGGTGGAAGGGACGCTCATGAGCGTCCGTCTGGCGGGGCCGCTCGAGCCGGGCGGTGAAGTGGAGCTCCGCTTCGAGTGGAGCTTCATCGTTCCCCAGAACGGCGCGGGCCGGATGGGGTGGTCGGCCCGGGAGATGTACTTCGTGGGTTACTGGTTTCCGAAAGTGGCGGTCTTCGACGACGTGCGGGGCTGGGACGCCGAGCCGTACCTGGGGGGGGCCGAGTTCTACGACGAGTTCGGAGACTACGACGTGCGCCTGACGGTACCGGAAGGGTGGACCGTGATGGCCACCGGGCAGCTCGAGAACGTGGAGGAGGTGTACCGGCCCGCCGTCGTGGAGCGGCTCGAGGCCGCCGCGACGGCGGACACCGTGGTTGCCGTGGTCACCGGCGACGACCGTGCGGCGGGGCGCGTCACCGTGGACGCGCCGGACGACCTTCTGACGTACCGGTTCCGGGCCGAGGAGGTGCGGGACTTCGCCTGGACGACGTCGAATGTCCAGCGTTGGGACGCCACGAGCGCCGTCGTCCCGGATCGGGACGGCGACCGACGGGAGGACCGGGTCCTCATCCACTCCTTCTGGCGCGCGGACCGGGCGCCCCTCTGGTCCGACCAGGCGCGCTACGGCAAGCAGTCGATCGAGTTCCACTCGCGCTACACGGGGCTGGCCTATCCGTGGCCGCACATGACGTCGGTGGAGGGCGACGACATCATCGGCGGCGGCATGGAGTACCCGATGATGACGATCATCGGCGCGTACCGCGGCCGGGAGCCCGCGGACCTCTTCAACGTGACCTCCCACGAGCTGGCCCACATGTGGATCCCCATGACGGTGGGCACGAACGAGAAGCGGTACGCGTGGATGGACGAGGGCTCGACCACCTTCCTCGAGAACCAGAGCCGGCGGGAGTACTACCCCGACACCGACCCCGACGAGCTGGACCGTCAGAGCTGGCTCGGGATCGCCCGCGCGGGGCTCGAGCAGCCCCTCATGCGGCACGGCGACTACTACGAGCCCGGGCCGGGCTACGGGACCGCGTCCTACGCCAAGCCGGCGTCTCTGCTGGTGGGACTCCGGGCGCTCCTGGGGCGTGACACCTTCCTCGAGGCCTACCACACCTTCGTCGGCGAGTGGGCCTTCAAGCACCCCACGCCCTGGGACCTCTTCAACACGTTCGAGCGCTTCGCCGGGAGGGACCTCGATTGGTGGTGGACGTCGTTCTACTACGAGACGTGGACGCTCGACCACGCCGTGGTGGGGGTCGAGACGCGCCCCGACGACCGGCGCGTGATCGTGGTCGAGGACCGGGGGTGGGCGGTGGCGCCCGCGGAGGTGCAGGTCCACACGGACCGCCGCACCTACGACCTGACCGTGCCCGTCCGCCGCTGGCTGGAGGGGCACCAGCGGGT
>JASFUL010000105.1:0-12491 GCA_050050315.1 Gemmatimonadota bacterium | reverse complement strand
GCCATCGGGCGCTGGCTGACGGCCCATCGGGTGAGGGGGCTCGAAGCGTGGCGCCGGGATGGATGGGCCCAGCTCGCCGACTGATCCAACGGAAGCTCAGTCCTGCCGGAGCACCTCCACGGGGTCCACGCGGCTGGCTCGGAAGGCCGGAAGCAGCGTCGAAGTGAAGGCGACGGCCGCCAGCACGGCAGGTCCGACGACGAGCGTGAGGGGATCCCGAGCGGTCACGCCGAAGAGCTGTGACTCCAGGAACCGGACCGACAGAAACGCCACGGCCAGCCCGGTCACCAGGCCCCCACCCACGGGGATCATTCCGCGCGCCACGGTCCCCGTCGCGACGGAGGACCGGTCGGCGCCGAGCGCGATGCGAACGCCGAGCTCCCGCAGTCGTTCGGAGACGGCCTGCGCGGAGACCCCGTAGACTCCGATCGCCCCGACGAGGACGGCGATCACGCCGAACAGGCCGAGCAGCCCCGTGAGCAGGCGGGTCTCCGAGTACGTGCCGCCGATCACGTCGGTCACGAGCCGGGGTCCGTCCAGGGGCACCCGTCCGTCGACCTGGTGCACGGCGGCGGCGACCGGGCCGAGGAGCGCCCGTGGGTCTCCCTCCGCGCGCACGACCAGGTGCATCCTTCGGAACGCGGAGTAGGCGCTGGGCATGTAGATCTCGCGATGCGTCGGGGTGCGGAGGTCCGTCTGCCGGACGTCGGCCACGACTCCGACCACGCGAACCGGCGTGGAGAGATCGCTCCCCAGCCACAGGAGTCGGCCCGGGGCGTTCCCATCTCCGAAGGCCGCCCGGGCGAGCGTCTCGTTCACGAGGACACCCATCTCCTCCGCTTCCGCATCGTCGGGTCCGATGTCACGGCCCTGCAGGAGCGCCTGCCCCATCGTCCGGAGGTAGCCCGGCATCAAGAGCCGGATCGCCACCCTCGGGAGCGCCTGGTCGTCCGCGTAGGGTTCCCCCTCGGGGCGGTAGACGGACCACCACCCACCCGACGTCATCGGCAGGAACTGGATCCCACCGACCGACTCGACTCCGGGCAGCGCGGCCAGTCGAGCCGTAACCCGTTCGTAGTACTGGATCAGGTCGTCCCCTCCGGGATACCGGCTGGAAGGCGGGGACGGCCTGACGGTGACGACGCCCTTCGGATCGAAGCCCGGATCGACCGAGGTGAGGGCGACGAACGAACGGACCATCAAACCGGCCCCGACCACGAGGATCACGGCGAAGGCCATCTCGGCCGCGACCAGGATCGACCGCAGCCGTGAGCGGCCCCGCCCGCCCGTCGCCGTCCTCGATCCGCACGCCGGGTTCACGACGGCCCCGTCCCGGCTCGATCGAACGACCGGAACGACGCCCGCGAGCCCCGTTGCCACGAGGGTCGCGATCAGCCCATAGAGGAGGACGCCCGGAGACACGGTCACACCACCGGCGCGAGGGATCTCGGCAGGCAGGAGCCCGGGCAGACCCGAGACGACGAGCCAGGCCAGTGCCAGCCCCAGTGCGCCGCCCATCACCGCCAGGAGGCCGAGCTCGACCAGGACCTGACGGACCACGGCGCCGCCCCCTCCACCGAGCGCGGCCCGGATCCCGAACTCCTGCCCACGGCGACCGAGCTGAGCCAGCAGCAGATTCGCCACGTTCACGCACGCCAGCAGGAGAATCAGCGAAACCGCGCCGAGGAGCACCAGAAGCGAAGCCCGGGCGTCCCCGAGCAGCCACTCGCGAAGCGGCACGACGACCATCTCGGCTCGTTCTTCGGCGGTCGCTGCGTATCTCCCCTCGTCGAGCATTGCCAGCCAGACCGAAACGAATTCGGACTCGACCTCGCCGAGCGTCACGCCCCCGCCTCGCATGAGATTCACCGCGAGCGCCGTCGTCGCACGCTCGGCGTCGAGGGAGTTGGTCCTCCAGGCCTGCCAGTCCGTCTCCATCGGTACGTAGTCCGGTCCCATGACCCCCACGATCCGGACCGGCGCCCCGGAGACGACGACCGTGTTCCCAACGACCGAAGGGTCGCCTCCGAAGAAGCGGCTCCAGAGCCCGTGACTCAGAATGACGGCGTCGCCGGCCACCGCGTCCTCCCGGACGAAGGTCCGACCGAGCCGGGCGGTGGCACCGAGCATGGAGAAGTGGTTCCAGTCGACGGTCGCGCCCCGGACCTCCACCGCCTCGGAACCGTCGTCGAACAGGAGCAGGGTCCTGCCCCAGGCGGCCAGATCCTCGACGGTGGTGAGACGTTCACGCAGCCGAAGGGCCTGAGACGCGTCCAGGAAGAAGAGGGACGACGGAAGTGGGCGCACCACCCGGTCGGCATTCTCGTAGGGAAGCGGTCGGACGAGAACCGCATTCACGACGCTGAACGCCGCCGTGTTCATGCCGAGTCCCAACCCGAGCGAGCAGACCGTCGCGATCGTGAAGGCCGGTCTGAACGCGAGGATGCGGAACGCCTGCGAGACGTCCCTTCGAAGATCGCCATTCAGGATCGGCGACCGCCGGACCAGGAACGCTGGAATCGAGCCGAGCACCTGCCGCCAGTACCACAGGTCGGCGGAGAGACGACTCCGATCGGGGCGCACGAACCGTCGGTACTCTTCGTCCAGGTCGCCGAGCGCCGCACCCCTGTACAGCGAAGCGGAGAACCAGCGGAGCAGAGCGCGGGCCAGCCGTGGGGGGTGCGGCCCGACGCTGCTCACGGCGCACCTTCCGTCTCGGCCTTGAGGCGCTCCAGGCTCACCCCTTCCCACATCGGCTCGCGGACCCCTCGAGCGGCTTCGAGCGCGGCCAGCCCATCGGGACGGAGCCGGAAGAAGCGCCGGGCTCGACCCGAACGATCGTCGTCGCCATCGGCGTAGCTCGACGCGAGCCAGCCCTTCGCCTCGAGCCGGTCGAGCGTGGCGTAGACCGCCCCGATCGTCACCTCTCGCCCCGAGCGTTCCTGGATCTCACGTCGCACGGTCATCCCGTAGGCGTCGCCGTTCTCACGCGCCACGGCCAGCAGAACCAGTTCCTCGAACGCACCCGGCAACCCGTCCCGTCCCATGCCGCCTCCTCGAGCCAACGTCACGGCTTCAGATTCTACATTGTAGAAATTGAACCAGGAAACGACAAGCCCAGGACGGGGCATCTCGTGCCGACGGCGCGTATCCGGCGACTCGCGCGGCGCGCTCGCACCGCCCACATTTTCCCGTAGCAGGAGAGGACGCTCGTCTGCTCGGTGGTGCGGGAGAGCCCGCCGAGGCTCGCTCGGCCGGGCGGGCTCGGGCGATCCCGGATGGGTGCCCGGGGTGACGAGGTGGCCGCCGATCAATCGCGGAAGGGGGCTTCGTGGACTGGCTGGGGGATTTCTGGGCCTGGGCCTGGGCGCGCCACCACAACCCGCTCAGCTGGTACATCCGACCGCTCTTCGTGCTCCCCTACTGCTACTTCGCCTACAAGAAGAGCGTGGCCGGGCTCGTGCTCACCGTCGTCGGTGTCCTCTCGAGCATGTTCTGGTTTCCCGCTCCATCCGAGGCGGATCCGAGAGCCGCGGAGTTCCTGGCCATGGAGCAGCAGTACGCGACGGGCGGGTGGACGTGGACGAAGACGGTCATGACGCTGCTCGTCCCGGTCTGGTTCGTCCTCCTGGGCGGAGCGTTCTGGCGGCGTTCGTGGATCGTCGGGATCGTGGTCGTCAACGTGGGAGCCGCTTTGAAGGTCGTATGGAGCTTCTACTTCGGCGGTGACACGGCCTGGAGCATCATCCCGCCGGTCGTCGTCGGCACGCTGGTCTGCAACGCGGTGTTCGTGTACGTGCTTCGGCGTCGGAAGAGTACCGCGTCGGCGTAGTCGCACGGCGGCCGAGGCGCAGCACTTCCCGCCGCGGGAGGATCTGGAGGCGGGGGCCTCCGGTTCGACGCTTCTCTATCCGTCCGCCCGCAACGCTTCGGACGGCTCCACGTTGAGCGCCCGTACGGTGGGCACCATACAGGCCGACGAACACACGACGATCATCACGCCGGCGTAGCCGAGCAGGATCGCCAGCGGCCTCCCCCAGAGCGCGCCCGCGTCGATGCCTCCGCCCAGGAACAGGCTGAGCAACAGACCGGACAGGAGCCCGGCCGCGATCCGAATGAGCGGCCGCCGGAAGATCGCTCCCACGACCCGTGTGGGGCCCGCGCCCAGCGCCACGCGGATTCCGATCTCCCGCGTGCGCCGGGCGACCGTGAAGGACATCACCGAGTAGATCCCCGCGAGGGAGAGCAGGATCGCAATGCCGCTGACCGACAGAATCAACCGGACCCAGGTGGAGAGGGAGCGGAGATCCTGCTCTCGCACGCGATCCAGTGGCTGGAGCGAGAGGAGCGCCAGGTCCGGCTCCACTTCGACGGAGAGCTGGCGCAGGCGAGCCCCGAAGCCTGCCGCGTCACCGATCACGTGCACGAGCAGCGTCGGTGCCCATGCACTCCCGGGTGCGACGGCGTGAAAGAGCCTGGCGCGAGGCGCTCCCCCGGGCGGACCACGGCTCTCCCCCAGGGCGGGCACCACCCCGACGATCCGGTACCATGGACCCGGCTCGCCCCCGAGCGCACCCCCGTCCCAGCCGTCGTAGGATCGCAGGTAGCGGATACGCCGTCCGATCGGATTGCCGCCCTCGAAGACCTCCTGCACGAATGGCTCGTTCACGACGATCGTGCGCGCTGCCGGATCGACATCGCCCGAATCGAAGGTCCTGCCGGACAGAGCGTCCACCTCGAGAACCTCGAAGAAGTCGGGTGCGACGAGTCCCCCCGAGACCTGCCGTCCGGGTCCCTTCTCGTCCAGCTCGTTGCGTGACGCCTCTCTGCCCTCGTCCACTTCGATGCGGCGCCAGGCGTGTGTCGTGCCGGGAGCGCTGCGGGCCATCGTGACGCCCGCCACGGCCGGGTCCGCCTCGAGTCGGGCTTCGAGCGCCCGCACGGTCGACGCGAAGCGACTCGTCCGGAGGTCGTCGCCGCCGCCCGGCGAGGCGGCCGAAGCCGTCGAGTTCAGGGCCAGGCGGGCGGTCAGATACTCCTCCGAATCGAATCGAGGCTCGTACTCCCGGATCCTGACGGCGTCCTGGCGCACGAACCAGCCCACCACGGGGAACGTCACGGTGGCCGCCACCTGCAGCACGATGATCGCGGTCCAGACGCCGCCGAGTCGGAGTCCGCCGCCTCCCGAGGTGATGCTCCGAAGCCGTGAGTCCATGCCGCCGGCCGTCATCTTGAGGCCGGGTATCACGCCGGCGATCGAGGCCGAGAGGACGGTCAGCGCGGTGGCGTAGACGACCGTCCGCGGAGACAGTGAGGTGTGGTACCAGAACGCGGGTCGCCCTTCACCGGTGAACGCCGTCAGGAGCCCTCCGAGTCCGTACGCGGCCGCCATCACGGCGACGAGCCCGGCCACGAGCGACAGCGCCATCGCCTCGGCGAAGAGCTGTCCGATGATCCGGCGGCGGCTGGCGCCGAGGGCTGCCCGCACGACGATCTCGCCTTCGCGGGCAGCGGCCCGAGCGAACATCAGCAGCGCGACGTTCCCACACACGAGGACGAGGAACAACCCCGCGTAGACGTTGAGGGACATGATCGCGAGGCGTTCCGACAGATCTCCCGAGATCCCCCAGCGAGTCGCCTCCGCGTAGGGAGACACGCGCCCGTGGAGGTGCCCGTAGGCATCGGGGCGCTCGGCGCCGGCGCGCTCGACGTAGGCGTCGATCTCCTGCTGCGCTCGGTCCCGCGTAGCCCCGGGTGCGAGGCGTCCGAAGACGAGCACCGCCGGCCCGGCTGCCGGCTCGAGTGCCAGATCGACCCGGAGCGGAGTCCATGCTTCCTGGTTGACCGGAAAGCCGAAGCCGGGCGGCATGACCCCGACGACGGTACGCTCGACGTTGCCGACGACGACCGTCCGACCCACCACGTCGGAGTCACCACCGAATCGGGTCTGCCAGAGGTCGTACCCGATGACCAGGACGTCCGGCGCCGCCGGTGACTCGTCGGCCAGAAGGAGCGTCCGGCCCATCAGCGGCGGCACCCGCGTCATCCGGAACGCGGAGGCCGTCATCGCGGCCGCGGGGATCGGCTCTCCCGCCCCATCGCCGGCGGCCAGATTCGGGACGATGGGCCGCGCGGCGCCGAGCTCCTCCATCGTCGAGAGCCCGGCCCGCCAGACCGCGAAGTCGTGGAGGATCCGAGGCTCCAGACCCCGGGAGCGATCGTCGAGCAGCTCGACCATGACGACGCGCGCACCGTCCTCGAGGGGGAGCCTGGGATGGAGGACCTGGGAATAGAACTCGTAGCATCCAGTCCCGACGAAGATGGCGAACGCCATCGCCAGACCCGCGACCAGCGTCAGGCCTGGGTACTTCACGAGCATCCGCAGGCCGAGCTTGAAGTCGATCCACGACGTCGGTGGGAAGCCCGCACGGCCGAGCCGCTCGAAGCCCGCCCTCGCCGCCCACTCGACCGCCTCCAGGGTCGTCGAGAAGGAGGCCCGCCACCGCCCCCGTGCCTCGACCCTGGAGCGGTGCACTTCCTCGAGATCGCCGAGACAGTCCTCCACCCGGTCCCGGGGGACCGAGCGACGCACCAGGAACTCGGCGAGGCGTGGGATCCTCAACCAACCTCCGGGACCGTGTCGGCCGACTCGCCGATCATGGGACGGTTGGCGCCGGGGGTCTCACGGACCGCCGCGAGCCCGCCGGGCTCGACCTCGACGAGGCGGGCGACCACCGACGCGCATGCTTCGTCTGGGCCCGGTCGCGGGGCCCGGGAGCCTGACGGGGAGCTCGAATTCGGCGACGGATCCAGACACGGTAGATATCCGAAAGTAGAGTCACAATGTGACTTAACCTTAGCCCCCGGGAACCCTCCGGGCAAGGCCGCGCGTCGGAGCGAAGCGTCCAGGCCCATGCGCGGACGGCTGGCGCGGTCGGCAGCCAGCGGACACACTTCGCATGCGGCGAGCATCGTCGCGCGTGGCCATGGGAGGCGCTGCTCCCGGGGCGGGCCGAGCCGGTATCATGTACCCATCAACGGACTTCCCCCGCGAACGGCCGGTCGATCCGGCCGCCGTGGACGTCGACGCGCCCCTCCTCCAGAAGGTCATCGACCGGTTCCGTCGCCAGCAGGCCTCCGGCGCCTTTCCAGGGGGCCAGCTCGCGGTCCGCAGAGGGGGCGAGCCGCTGGCCGACGAGGCCGTCGGCCTCGCCCGGGGCTGGCGCGGGGGCGAAGCCCTGGAGCGGGTGCCCGGACGCCGTTCCCCGTCCTCTCCGCGGGCAAGCCTCTCGCGGCGGTCGCGATCGCGATGCTGGAAGATCGAGGGCGGCTCGCCCCCGACGCGCCCGTGGCCAGCATCCTCCCGGGGTTCGAGGCTCGCGGAAAGGGTGGGATCACGGTCCTCGATGTCCTCACGCACCGGGCCGGCGTCCTCCTGCCGGATCTGGTGGCCCGACCCGAAGTGTGGAGCGACCGGGAGGCCGTGCTTCGAGCGCTGATCGAGGCGACTCCAACCTTCGAGCGGGGCACGTTCGCATACATGCCGTACGAGTACGGCTGGATCCTGTCGGAGATCGTCTCGCGCGTCGACGGACGCGCCCTCGCGGAGTTCGTGACGGACGAGCTCTCCGACCCGCTGGGACTTCCGGAGCTGCGCCTCGGGCTGGCGGGCCGGGCGGCCGACTCGCTGGCGTGGTCGTACTGGCTCGGAAGGAAGAAGCTCGTGGTCGGCGGAGTCGACGTCGCGGCCGACTTCGAGGCCAGGAACAACTCCGTGGACCAGATCGAGTCGCTGAATCCCGCGGTGAGTCTGGTGACCGACGGGGCCAGCCTGGCGGCGTTCTACGAGTTCCTGGTCGCCGGTGGAGTCGACCGGACGGGGCGCAGGTTGATCTCCGAGCGGACGCTGAAGAGGTACATGGGCCGGAGCTTCGTCGGGTGGGAGAGAAGCAGCAGGGCGTTTTCCGCGGTGGGAAGGGGGTTCATCGTCGGCGCGGGGTTCCCGACCATCTTCGGATGGTGGCGTACCGATGGATGCTTCGGTCATCCGGGTGGGCTCTCGTGCCTCGCCTTCGGTGACCACCGCACGGGCCTGGCGGCGGCGATCCTGACCAACGGCAATCGCAGCTTCTTCGATCTGGCCCGGCGCTTCTTGCCGCTCGCGGCTGGACTGCGCAAGGCGTGCCTCCGAGGTCGAGGGGATCGCACCACTCCGCCGCGGCCGGCGAGCTCCTCGAGGGGGGACAGCCGGGCGATGACGGTCTGCGTGCGGACGCCTCCGCAATGGCCCGGCGGGGCCAGGATGTCGCGGAAGATCCGGGGTGCGTACCCCTCCGCCTCCACCGTGACCGTGTAGGTGCCGGCGCGCCCCGGCGCGCCCACGTAGATGCCGTCACCCAGCGATCCGAGGTCGGCGTCGAATTCCCCGTCCGCCGACGTGGCGTGGACGATGGCCGCGAGGGGCTGACCGGTGGCGTCGTCGGTCACGACGACCTTCAGGGCGTCGGCCGCCGGGGCGTTGCAGAGCGGCGAGGAGCCGCCGTCACACCCGGTCGCGGCCACCAGGGCGAGGGCCGCGGCGAGGACGGCGACCACACCGGCTCGGAGCCTGCTCCGCATCCCCACCTCCCGTGCTCTCCGGGCGACGACGGGCTCGGCTCGACGGGACGAGCCTCCCGATCCCCGAATCTCACCCGTGGCCGCCCCCGGCTCTCAGCACCAGGTTGCGGGGCGCGGCCCGAGGGGGCGGGACGCTCATCTCCGGGGCGGAACGTAGGGGACGGCGACGTCCCGTCCGGCTCGTCCCGCCGTGGCACGGCTCACACCGGCGGACGACCCCAGACCACGACGTCCCTTGCCCGACCGCGGCCGCCGACGATGATTGAGACGGACCGACCCGTCTCTCAGCGAGGCTCCGGCCCCCTTCGGCGGGGCGGCCGGGCCGCCCGGCGCCATGACCTCCTCGCCCCACGACCGACCCGACGCTCTCTCCACCGGGACCCCGGTGCCGCGGGAGTACACCATGGCCCTGGCGTTCCTCGGACTTCTCGCGACGCTCCACGCCCTCCTCCACTTCTCCCGGGTCGTGTTCCTGCCCACCACGACGTCCCCGGACTTCGCGTTGTGGATCCAGCGTCGGGCGGTCGACGCGCTGCTCATTCCGTGGAGCATCTGGGCGATCATGGCGCTTCCACTCCAGTGGGTCGGCCGGCGGGTCGGACACGAGCGGGCTCCGGGCCTCCTCGTGGCGGCGGCCTTCGCGCTCCTCGCCCTTGCCGCCGGGACGGTCTACACCGTCGTGTACAGCTGGCTCTCGGCAACCTCCCCGCCCGAGATCCACCCGTTCCTCGTGGAGCTTCGGTTCTTCTTCGAGATCCCGGGTCTCTACCTCCTGCAGATCAGCATCGCGCTCGCGCTCCTCGGCATCGGATACGCGGTCCGGGTGCGGGATCGCGCGGCCCGGGAGGAGCTCGCCTCGGCCCGCCTCCAGTCGGGCCTCTACCGGGAGCAGCTCCGGGGCCTGCAGCGCCGGCTCACCCCCCACTTCCTGATGAACGCCCTCAACTCGGTGACCGGCCTCGTGCAGACGCACCGGAGCGACGAGGCCGTCCGTCTCATCGCGCGGATCGGGCGTTTCCTGGTGCGGAGCCTGGACGACGGGCTCGGGACCGAGATTCCCCTCGAAGAGGAGCTTCAGCTCGCCGACGAGTACCGGGCCCTCGGGGCGGCGCGGCTCGACGACGAGATCCGTTACGACGTCGAGGTCGAGACGGGCCTGGAGGGGGCCCTCGTCCCACCCTTCGTGCTGCAACCGCTCCTTGAGAACGCCATGGAGCACGGCCACTCGCCCAACGGTGTGGATGCGCTCCGGATCCGCGTCCGGGCCACGAGGGAGGGCGACGCCCGCCTCCTGCTGGCCGTGGAGGACTCGGGCCGGGGATGGAGCGATCCCCACGAGGAGGGGCATGGTCTCCGTCTCACCCGTGAGTCCCTCGAGCTGCGCTACGGCACGGGTGCCGAGCTGAGGAGGGGGCTCTCCCGGGAGCTGGGGGGCTCGCGGGTCGAGATCGTGTTCCCCCTCGAGCACGGTGCCGACGGAGCGGCCGGGGAGGAGCGGGTGTGAAGGACGACGCGCGGACGCTCAGGGCCCTCATCGTCGACGACGAGCCTCTGGCCCGGGCCAGCCTCCGCTCCGTGCTCGAGGCGCTCGACCGGGTCGAGATCGTCGGCGAGGCGTGCGACGGCGAGAGCGCGCTGGAGGCGGTGGTCGAGGGCGTCGACGTGATCTTCCTGGACATCCGCATGCCGGGGCTGAACGGTCTCGCCTTCGGGCGCGCCATGAACACCATGCCGCGGGTCGAGCGTCCCCACGTCGTGTTCGTCACCGCGTACGAGGAGCACGCGGTCCGCGCTTTCGAGCTCGAGGCGACCGACTACGTGACGAAGCCCGTGGATCCCGAGCGGTTGCGGGCCGCGGTGGAGCGCGTCCTGCGCCATCAGCGACTCCGCGCCGCCCTCCGGGTCGACGAGGAGGACGAGCCGGTGGAGGGGGACGGGGGCCCGGAGGACGACCCCTCCGGTCACGCGGAGCGGATCATGGTCCGTGACGGAGACCGGATCCACTTCGTCCCGGTCGGTGAGATCTCCCTCTTCGAGGCCGACGGGAACTACGTGCGCGTCCACACCGACGACCGGGAGCACCTGGTCCGACTCACGCTGAAATCGGTGGCCGCCCGCCTGGACCCGAGGCGGTTCGTGAGGGTGCACCGGTCGTACGTGGTTAACGTGGACCGGATCCAGGAGGTCCAGCCGTGGTTCGGGGGCGACTACGTGGCTCTCATGGGCGACGGTCGCGAGATCCGGATCAGCCGAACGTACAAGGACAATCTGCTCCGCGCCTTTCTCTGATCCGGAGCCCCGTCCGGATCTCTGGACCTTCCGCCCCACCCCGGACGCGGACGTCTCGCCCGCCCTGCTCGCGCCTCGTCACGAGAGCGTGGGAGGGCGGCCCCGTAGGGGGTCATCCTGTGGACGAGTCCGCCCCGGACCCATCCCCTGCGACGGAGCTCCTTCATGTCTCGATCCCTCGTTCGAATCTTCTCGTGGACCCTTCCTCTCCTCTCCCTGACCGCTTGCGGCAGCCCCTCGGAGCCGGCCGACACCCGCCCGGCGACGGTCGTCATCCAACCCTCCTCGCCCGCCGTCGACTTCATCGGTGACGAGCTCCAGCTCAGCGCCGTCGCATACGACCGGTCGGGCGCCCGGGCGGAGACGACGGCCGCCCCCGTCTGGAGCTCCTCCGAACCGGAGGTGGTCGCCGTGGACGCCCAGGGCAAGGCCACCGCCCGTGACCTCGGCAACGCCCGGATCACCGTGGAGATCGACGGGGTGTCCGGAAGCACGATCTTCACGGTCCGCTCGGTGGACTCCCCCGCCTACATGGCGGGCGCCTGGAAGATCTCCGCCGCCCAGGCGCTGGAGGACGGAACGGAGCGGACCTGGGAAGGCGCGGTCGTCGTGGGGGAGGTCTCGGGAGGCGAGGCCCTGCTCGAAGAGGTGGTCCTCGCCGACGGCGAGGAGAGCCTGCCGGTTCGGACGCTTCTTGGCTTCGGGCAGGCGACCGGCTCGTGGTACGTGGCGCGAATCGACGGGACGGACGGGACCTATACGGTTCTGACCGGCGCGTTCGCCGCCGACGGCGGCTCGTTCGACACGGGGGACCGCCTCGACGACGGAGAAGCCCTCCGCCTCCGCTTCGAGGGGGTGCGCGAGGCGTCGTTCCGGTCGATCCTCGAGGGCTCCGACGACGGCGGCGCAACCTGGAGTCCGGAGTGGATGCTGACCTACGAGCGCGTCAACGACGCCATGCTCGCTCCGGCCGCCCGGGCACCTGCGTGTGGTGACGACCACCACTTCTTCGACTTCTGGATCGGGGACTGGGACGTACGCACGCCCGACGGGACCCCGGCGGGCAGCAACTTCATCGAGTCGGTGGCCGGGGGATGCGCCATCCAGGAGAACTACGACGGCGGGAGCGTGCAGGGGACCAGCCTCACGGGACTCGATGTCCGGACGGGCCGGTGGATCCAGATCTATATGGACTCGGGGAACAATGTCCTCGAGCTGTGGGGCGAGCCCGACGAGAGCTCTCTCGTGCTCATGGGGCGGCGCGGGAGCACGCAGGACCGGATCACCTGGACTCCCCGGGACGACGGAACCGTCCAGCAGCTCTGGGAGACGAACAGCGGGGGCGGGTGGTCCACCTACTTCGAGGGGATCTATGCGTCCGGGAGCTGAGCGGTCCTGCGCCGGGGGAGCGCTCCTCCTGGTCCTCCTGTCGGGGGCGTGCGGCGGAGGGGGAGCCGCAGGGCCGGAAGACCCGGATCCGGACCCGGGTCCCGAGCCCTGGCTCGCGAAGGTCGACGGGCCGCTCGTTGCGAAGCTGGAGGGCGAAGCCCCGGTCGCGGTCCTGATCCTCTCGCCGACGCAGC
>JASFUL010000104.1:0-12646 GCA_050050315.1 Gemmatimonadota bacterium | reverse complement strand
TTCCAGGGCGGAGAGCTCGAGCTGACGGGCAACGTCGTTCACCCGCAGAAGCGGTTCTACGCCGGCGGTGCATCCTCCGTGCGTGGCTTCGCCCAGAACCGCCTGGGGCCCCGGGTGCTCACCTCCGACGTCGAGAACTTCCTGGACTACCGCGCGGTGGGGTCCGATACGATTCCGCCCGTGTGCACGCCGGAGGCCGTGGCGGATCGCACGTGCGACCCTGGCGAGCTGGCCGACGGCGCGTTCTTCCCCCGGGCGACCGGGGGGAGCTACCTGCTCGAGGGCAACGTGGAGTACCGCTTCGCCTTCGGAGGCGAGTTCCAGGGGGTTGCGTTCCTGGATTTCGGCCAGGTCTGGCGGGAAGGCGGCGGGGTGAGCCTCGGCGACGTCGAGCTGACCCCCGGGATCGGCGTCCGCTACTTCAGCCCGGTGGGTCCGATCCGCGTCGACCTCGGCTACCGCTTCCGCGGCGCGGAACGGCTCCAGGTGGTGACGAGCCAGATCCGGCCGTACGTCGCCGGGGCCGACGGGGCCGACGACCGGATCTGCATCGCGACCCTGGGGGTGGTCCCCGCCCCGTCCGACAGCGCCTGTCCAACCGGGCGGGTTCCGATCCCCTGGGTGCAGGAGAACGCCCTCGCCATCCTGCGTGACCCGGTCCTCTACGGGTCGGATGCCCTCACCTGGCGGAACCTCCAGATCCACTTCTCGATCGGTCAGGCCTTCTGATGGCGGGCGAGGACGACGGGACGGTGGGGGGGGCGAGCGGGTCCCGGGAGGAGGGGACCGCCGCGGGCGCGAAGCGCGCGCGCCCACGCGGCCGGAAGCGACGGTGGGCCAAGCGGGTCCTCGCCTTCGCCCTCTTTCTCGTCGGGCTGGTGGCCTCCGCCTTCGTGCTCCTGACCCGGACGCCGCCGGGGCAGGAGCTCCTGCTGCGCGCCGCGCTTCCGCGCGTCCAGGGCGTGGTGGAGGGCCGGATCACCGTCGACGGCGTCCGCTCCCGCAACCTCCTGAAGGGAGCGACCCTGGTGGGCGTCCGGATCGAGGGACCCGACGGGAGGCCGTTCCTCCAGGTCGATTCCGTCTCGGCCACGTACGCGTGGCGTACGCTGCTCGCCGGCGACGTCGTGCTGTCGAGCCTGGACGTCTTCCAGCCGGCGCTCTTCGTGACCCGGCGTCCGGGGGAGGAGCGGTTCAACACGGACGCGATCTTCGGCGGAGAGGAAGAGCCGGACACGTCCTCGGGCGGCGGCCGCCGGGTCGCCTTCTACGACGTCTCCCTCGTGGGGGGGACCGTGCGCGTCCTCTACCCCCAGGAGGGAGCGGCGCCGGCGGGGGCCCTGACCGTCGAGACACCGGAGGGCCGGGTGCTGCGACGGTTCGGATTCGACGACGTTCACGCGTCCCTCTCCCGGGTGCTGGTCACGACCCCCGAGGTGGCCGGTCCCCACGTCACCGTCGAGAGCTTCTCGACCGTGGTCCGGGCGTACGAGGATCCGGTTCGCCTCGGGGAGCTCGAGGGGCTGGTCACCTGGATCGAAGGCCGCCTGACGGTCGAGGCCGAGTCGATCCGGGTCGGGGAGACCCGGGCGTCGGGCACCATCGTAGCAGACACCAACCCCGAGGAGGGGCTGGCCCTCTCCCTCGACGTCGAGACGCCCGAGGCCCACCTGGGCGACTTCCAATGGCTGGAGCCACGGCTGCCCGACGGTACCGCGCGGGGCGGGCTGCGTCTGGACATCCTGCCGTCGGAGCTGCGGTGGCGCTTCGAGGACGTGACGGCGGACCTCGGAGGGAGCGAGATCGAGGCGGACGGCGGCTGGGTCATGGCCGGGCAGTCGATGTCGTTCGACGGCCTCAGGCTCGATTTCTCGCCTCTGGATCTCGAGCACGTGCGCCCCTGGATCGAGGCCGAGCTTCCGGTGGACGGGCGTGTGCGTGGGAACGCCAGGCTCGACGGTACCCTGGACCGCCTCCGGACCGAGGGTCACCTCACCCTCCAGGAGTCCGACGACGATGCCCCGGGGACCACGGCGGACTTCGGCGGGGTCCTGCACCTCGGTGAGCAACCCGGTGCGACCGACCTCCAGGCCACCTTCGACCCCCTGGACTACGACCTCGTCGCCAGGCTGACCGGCGCCGGCATCTCGGGGGTGGGCCGCGGGCGCGTGCAGGCGACCGGACGCCTCGCCACCGGGCTCCGCTTCACGCTGGACGGCGTCCATCGCGACCGGGGTGTCCCGGCTTCCATGCTGGTGGCCCAGGGGAGCCTCCGGGAGGTGGAGGACGAGGTGGTCCTGGACGTCACGGCGGACGCGGGACCCCTCTCGTTCACGGCGCTCCGTCGGTACTTCCCGGGTCTGCCGCTCTCCGGCGAGGTTCGCGGACTCATCCGGGCGGTCGGGCCGCTCTCCGACCTGTCCGTGACCACGGACCTCGAGTCTGCGGCCGGCCGCCTCGCCCTCGAGGCGCGCTTCGACGCGCGAGACCCGACGTCGTCGTACGAGGTCCAGGGGGACGTGAGCCGCTTCCGCGTCTCGGCCCTCGTGCCGGGGCTTCCCGAGCCGACCCTGATGAGCGGGAACGTCCGCGTGACCGGACGCGGCGTCGATCCCGCGACCGCCGACGTCGATGCCCGGCTGAGGGCCCGCCGGGCGCGGGTGGGCAATCTCATGGTCGACACGGCGGCGGTGGACGTACGGATCTCGAGCGGACGACTCCGGCTCGACACCTTCCAGGCGGTCGCCGGGGGCATGGACGTGAGCGGAACCGGGACCCTGGCGGTGCTCGACAGCCTCCCCGCCGGGGAGATCCGCGTCCGCTTCGAGGCCGACTCGGTGGGCGGGCTCCGCCCGCTTCTCCTCGGCGACACCGTCATCGCCCGCGACACGCTGACGGCGCTCGACCGCGGCCTCCTCGCCCTCGAGGGAGTCGATCCCGACAGCCTTCCGACGCGCGGGGAGGTGGACCTGAGGGGAGCCGCGAGCGGTGAGGTGTTGCTGCGCGGCTCGCTGGAGAGCTTCTCGGCCGAGGGCGAGCTCGGCCTGCAGCGCTTCGAGTACGGCGACCACTCCCTCCGCGACGCCCGGCTCTCGTTCTCCGCCGGCGATCTGCCCTCCCTCGATGGAGAGGTCCACGCCGAGCTCCGGGCGGACTCCCTCCGCCTGTACGGCAGAGGGTTCCAGGGGGGGGCCCTGGACCTCGACTACACCCGCCCCGGAGGACGATTCGAGCTCGCACTCGCCCGCAGCGACGAGGAAGACTACCGGGCCCGGGCCGTCTTCGACGTCGATACGCTGGGCGGACGGGCGGAGCTGGAGGAGGTGGTCCTGCGCTTCGACACGTTGTCGTGGGAGCTGCAGCGCCGCGCGACGGTGGACTGGAACGACCAGGGGGTGACCGTGCGGGACCTCGAGCTCGTGCGGGCCGGGCCGGACCCCATGAGGGTGACGGCGTCCGGGACGCTCCCCCGACACGGCCGGGCGGACTTCGATCTCGACGTCGAGGGGCTCGAGCTCCGGAGGATCACCCAGCTGCTCCAGCGGGAGGACATGGAGCTCGAGGGGCGGGTCGGACTCGAGCTGCAGGTCCGCGGGACGGCGGCGGAGCCGGTCATCACGGGCGAGCTCCAGGCCCGGGACGTGAGCTACGATGCGTTCGAGCTCTCGCGGGTCGAGGGTGAGCTGGACTACCAGGACCGACAGCTCGTGCTGGACCTCGGGGCATGGCGGGACGATCTGCGCGTCCTCACTGCG
Organism: Gemmatimonadota bacterium; assembly: GCA_050050315.1. Classification (GTDB taxonomy): domain Bacteria; phylum Gemmatimonadota; class Gemmatimonadetes; order Longimicrobiales; family Gaopeijiaceae; genus JASFUL01. The sequence continues at coordinate 8,891 of JASFUL010000104.1, read as the reverse complement.
AAGGGGACGGTGCCCGCCGATCTCGCGCTGACGACCGGCGTGGTGGAGCGCTTTCCGCCCGAGGAGATCGACCTCCGGGTCGCGGCGGACTCGCTGCCGGCCAGCTTCCTCCTGAGCCTCGTGGAGACGCTCGACGAGGTGACCGGAACGGTGGACGGTGACTTCACCATCGCCGGAACCGTCGAGGATCCGTCGCCGTCGGGCACGCTCGCTCTGGAGGGTGCCGGCTTCCTCCTGCCCGCCCTGGGGGTCCGCTACCGGGACGTCCGGGGCACGCTGGAGCTGCGCCCCGACGGGACCGTGGACGTGAACGCGACGGCACGGGCCGGAGGGTCGGTGGACGTCACCGGCACGGTCACGCTCGAGCCGCTGACCAACCCGCAGTTCGACCTCCTCATCGACCTCGACCGCTTCCGGGCCGTCTCGCGGAGGGACGTGGAGGGGGTCGTGAGCGGCGAGGTGACGCTCACCGGCACGTTCGAGCTGCCCAGGGTGCAGGGGCTCGAGGGCCAGGGCCGGGGTCTGGTCGTCGATCGGGGAACGCTCTTCCTCGAGGAGTTCCAGCGGAGCTCCACGGTGGTCGACCTGTCCGACCCCCGGTTCTTCGACATGGCCGACACGACGCTGGCCCGGGCGCGCCCCATCCTCACCGAGAGCCAGAACCCCTTCCTCCGGAACCTCATCGTCAACGTCGACCTCGGGGTGAACCAGGACACCTGGATCCGCAGCGAGCAGATGAACGTCGAGATGAGGGGCGACCTGGTGGTCGTGTACGACCGCCAGCAGAACGACATCGTCCTCGTGGGGGAGCTCGAGGCGGTCCGGGGCGACTACAGCGTCCTCGGCCGACGCTTCGAGGTGCAGGACGGCGTGGTCGAGTTCGTGGGCACGCCCGGCATCAACCCGAACCTCGAGATCACGGCCCGGACGCGGGTGCGGCGGCCGCCGGACGAGCCGCTCACGGTGACCGCCACCGTCACGGGCACCCTGGTGGATCCGCGGGTGGCCCTGAGCAGCCAGGACGCGGCCGTGCCGGAGGAGGACCTGATCAGCTACCTCCTCTTCGGACAGCCGACCTACGCCCTGACCTCCGGGCAGGCGGCGTCCGTGCAGAGCGCGGCGGGGACGATCGGGGGGCAGGCGGTGGGCTTCGTCGCCGGGACGCTGACCAATCGTCTCGGCTCCCTGGTGGCGCGGGAGATCGGCCTGGACTACTTCGCCATCTCCCAGCCCACCGATCTCCTCAATGGGGAAGCCGGCGCACTCGAACAGACGACCGTGGAGCTCGGCCGGTACATCGACCGCGACCTCTTCGTGGTCCTGGTCATCCAGCCGTTCCAGACGGCCCAGGTCGTCGGAGCCGGCGTGGCCGGCGGCCGGATCGAGTGGACCGCGAGCGACCTCTACACGGTGGAGATCTTCCTCGAGAACCGCTTCCTCCGCAGCGGCGTATTCGGCTTCCAGAACCTCGCGGTGGACGCCGAGGCGGTCTGGGGGGTCTCGGTCTTCTGGGAGTGGGGATACTGATCGCCGGGGCCGGTCCCGGGGGGCTCGACGCTCGGGCGTCTGCAGGGGCCCTTCCGCGGGTGGCCGCCGCCCGGGACCCGAAGGATCCCCGAAGACGGTCGCCGTGTAGAAGACGTTCTCCAGAGCCCGAGGCTCGTCGAGCGGACGGGCTCTGCGGCCCGTGTACTCCGAGCTCCGAGAGCGACGAAGATGCAGATCCTGAAGATCGCCGGGCTGATGACCGGCCTCACGATCCTGATGGTGGGACTGGGAGCGTACTTCGGTGGCCAGACGGGCGCCGTCCTCATGTTCGTGGTGGCGGCCGTGATGAACTTCGGGTCCTTCTGGTTCAGCGACCGCGCCGTGCTGCGCATGTACAGGGCACGGATCGTCGACCGGACGGAGGCGCCCGAGCTCTACGCCATGGTCGAGCGGCTGGCTCGCCGGGCCGGGCTTCCGATGCCCACCGTCGCCGTCGCTCCGCAGCAGCAACCGAACGCCTTCGCCACGGGTCGGAGCCCGGAGAAGGGCGTGGTGTGCTTCACCGAGGGCATCCTGCGGGCGTTGTCGGGGGAGGAGCTCGAGGGGGTCACGGCCCACGAGCTTGCGCACATCAAGCACCGCCACATGCTCGTCTCGACCTTCGCCGCCACCATGGCCGGCGCCATCACGATGCTCGCCATGGTAGCCCGCTGGGGCGCGATCTTCGGCGGCTTCGGTGGCCGGGACGGTGACCGCAACCCCGTCGCCCTCCTCGTCACCGCCATCGTGGCGCCGCTGGCGGCCATGGTCATCCAGTTCGCCATCAGCCGCCAGAACGAGTTCCAGGCCGACCGCACCGGGGCCGAGATCGCCGGACGACCGGACGGCCTGGCCGACGCGCTCCAGCGGCTGGACGCGTACGCGGACCGGGTCCCCATGCGGGTGAACCCGGCCGGCGCCCAGCTCGCGATCGTAAACCCGCTGAAGGGACGGCGCGGCATCGGCATCAGGCTCCTGAGCACGCATCCTCCGATGGAGGAGCGGATCGCCCGTCTGCGGGAGATGGGACGGAGGGGTGGCTGACGCCGTGACGGGGGGAGCGGGCGCCGGGGACGGAGGGCGCCCGGACGGCGACGGAACGCCGACGGAGAGCGACGCGGAGAGGGGCCGGACCGGCCTGGCCGACGACGGGACGAGGCCGGCCCGCGAGGTCCTGACGGTCCGGGGCGCCCGGGAGCACAACCTCCGGAACATCGACGTGGAGATCCCCCGGGGCAGCCTCACGGTGGTGACGGGCCTGTCGGGCTCGGGCAAGTCGTCGCTGGCGTTCGACACGATCTACGCCGAGGGCCAGCGCCGCTACGTCGAGTCGCTGTCGGCCTACGCGCGCCAGTTCCTCGGGCTCATGGAGAAGCCCGACGTCGACACCATCGACGGCCTGAGCCCCGCCATCTCCATCGAGCAGAAGACGGTCTCCAAGAACCCGCGCTCCACGGTGGGGACCGTCACCGAGGTCTACGACTACCTCCGGCTCCTCTGGGCCCGGGCCGGCACCCCCCACTGCCCGGAGTGTGGCGAGCCCGTCGAGAAGCAGTCCGTGGATCAGATCGTCGACCGGCTCCTCCGCCTGGACGAGGGCGCCCGCATCGAGGTCCTGGCGCCCCTCGTGCGCGGTCGGAAGGGCGAGTTCCGCGACCTCTTCGAGAAGGCCAGGAAGGACGGGTTCGTCCGGGTGAGGGTGGACGGGGACACCTGCGACCTGTCGAATCCGCCGGCGCTCAACCGGTACGAGAACCACGACATCTCGGTGGTCGTCGACCGGCTGACCGTGAAAGAGGACGTCCGGGAGCGCCTGGCCGACTCGGTGGAGACGGCCCTGCGGACGGCCGAGGGGATCGTCGAGGTCCTGGAACACCCTCCCTCCGGCTCCGGGTCGCGAGGGGCGCCGGAACGACACCTCTTCAGCGAGCACTACGCGTGCGCCCGGTGCGGGACCGATCTCCCCGAAATGGAGCCGCGCCAGTTCTCGTTCAACTCGCCGTACGGGGCGTGCGAAACGTGCGACGGGCTGGGCACGCAGAAGGAGGTGAACCCGGAGCTCCTGGTGGGCGACCCCGACCTCTCCATCGACGAAGGCGTCATCCTGCCGTGGGGCGAGCCGACAGGCCACCTGAAGCGTTCGGTCGTCCCAGGTCTCGCGGAGGCGTACCACTTCACGTCCTCGACGGCGTGGAAGAACCTCGACGAGGAGGCGCGCGACTTCGTCCTCTACGGCAGCGGGGGCATGAAGGTCCGCTTCCCCTACCGGACCGGCGGCAACGAGGGCCACTACGAGGACGTGTGGGAAGGCGTCGTCGCCAACGTCGAGAGGCGGTACCGTGAGACGGGCTCGGACTCGGTCCGCGACCAGCTCGAGGAGTACATGTCCACGCTCTCGTGCCCCGACTGCGGGGGCAGCCGGCTCCGCCCGTCCTCCCGCGCGGTCACGCTCGACGGCATGGGCCTCGGCGACGTCGTGGAGCTGCCCATCGCCGACGCCCTCGACCGGCTCCGCTCCATCGAGGTGGGCGGGCCGGGAGGACTGTCGAAGGAGATCGCGGGTCCCATCCTGAAGGAGGTGATCGAGCGCCTCGAGTTCCTGGCCCGGGTGGGGCTCACCTACCTGTCTCTGGGTCGCGCCGCCGGGACCCTGTCGGGGGGCGAGGCCCAGCGGATCCGGCTCGCCACGCAGATCGGTAGCCGTCTCACCGGCGTGCTGTACATCCTCGACGAGCCGTCGATCGGGCTGCATCAGAGGGACAACCAGCGGCTCCTCGAGACCCTCCGGGCGCTCCGGGACCTGGGCAACACCGTGCTCGTGGTGGAGCACGACGAGGACACGATCCGCGCCGCCGACTGGATCGTCGACCTGGGCCCGCGCGCCGGGAGGCACGGCGGCGAGCTGGTGGTGCAGGGGACGCTCCAGGACGTCCTCGACGAGCCTCGCTCGCTCACGGGCGCCTACCTCCGGGGTGAGCACGCCATCGAGGCGCCCGAGGAGCGGCGCCGGCCCGATCCGGACGAGGTCCTCACCGTGCGGGGGGCCCGGGAGCACAACCTCAAGGACCTCAACGTCTCCTTCCCCCTCGGCGTCTTCACCTGCGTCACGGGCGTGAGCGGGTCGGGGAAGAGCACGCTCGTCACCGAGACGCTGTACCACGCCCTCGCCCGCCACTTCTACCGCTCCAAGCTGACGCCCGGGGCTCACGACGCCATCGACGGGCTCGATCGGATCGACAAGGTCATCGACGTCGACCAGTCGCCCATCGGACGCACGCCGCGCTCCAACCCCGCGACCTACACCGGGGTCTTCACGCCCATCCGCGATCTCTTCAGCAACCTCCCGGAGTCGCAGATGCGGGGCTACCAGCCCGGCCGCTTCTCGTTCAACGTGAAGGGCGGCCGCTGTGAGGCGTGCAAGGGCGACGGGCTGGTGAAGATCGAGATGCACTTCCTGCCCGACGTGTACGTCCGCTGCGACGCCTGCAAGGGGCGCCGGTACGCCCGGGAGACGCTGGACGTGTACTACAAGGGCGCCAACATCGCCGACGTGCTGGAGATGACCGTGGAGGAGGCGCTCGAGTTCTTCGACGCCGTGCCGCGCATCAAGCGGAAGCTCCAGACGCTCTACGACGTCGGGCTCGGCTACATCCACCTCGGGCAGTCGGCGACGACCCTCTCCGGGGGCGAGGCCCAGCGGGTCAAGCTCGCGACCGAGCTCAGCAAGCGGTCCATGGGCCAGACGATGTACATCCTGGACGAGCCCACCACCGGGCTCCACTTCGAGGACGTACGGATGCTCCTCGACGTCCTCCACCGCCTCGTGGACAAGGGCAACACCGTCGTCGTCATCGAGCACAACCTCGAGGTCGTGAAGACCGCCGACTGGCTCATCGACCTCGGTCCAGAGGGAGGTGCCGAGGGCGGCCGGATCGTGGTCGAGGGGTCGCCCGAGCGCGTGGCGGAGGATCCCGCGAGCTTCACCGGGCAGTACCTCGGGGAGATGCTGTAGACGACTTTCGAGCGGTCGCCGTGCGTCCTCGCGCCTCGCCCTGGTCGCCGGCCGTCATTACCTTTCACAACTGTTTCGAGCGGCCGGCGGGAAACACGCGATTCGCGAAGGCCGTAGTAGTGGACTCGCGAGCCCACCCCACGAGCAACACACCGACGGAGTGCCGATCATGGTGACCCGGGAAGACCTCGAGTCCTTCCTCATCCGCATGGACATCGACTACGAGGAAGTCGACGAGGGGATGTACCTCCTCCGGAGCCGCAATGGCGGGCCGCCCATCGTGGCGCACCACTCGCCGCCGCTGCTCCTGCTGCGGATGAAAGTGATGGACCTGGACGAGAAGGACACCGAGACCAGCGCCGAGCTGTACCGCCTGCTGCTGGAGATGAACGCCACCGACGTCGTACATGGCGCCTACGGGATCGAGAACGGGGAGTTGATCCTCAGCGATACCCTCGAGCTCGAGACGCTCGACTTCCACGAGGTCCAGGCGTCCATCGAGAGCATCCAGCTGGCCCTGTCGGGTCACATGCAGCAGATCCGCGACCTCACGGGTCGGCCCGTGAGCCGGGGGGGAGCCCCCTCCGGGGCCGGGACCGCGGGGGCCGGGGCTGCGACCGTGCCCGGGGTCGGTGGGTCCGATTCCGGCGGCGAGGAGGAGGGCTGAGATGGGAATCTTCGACAAGCTTTCCCGGGTCATCCGGTCGAACATCAACGACCTGATCTCGAAGGCCGAGAATCCCGAGAAGATGCTCAATCAGGTCATCCTGGACATGCGGGACCAGCTCGCCCGCGCGAAGCGCGAGGTGGCGGCGGCGATCGCCGACGAGCGGAAGCTCCGGGCCCAGCTCGACGAGGAGGCCAAGCAGGGCCGGGAGTGGGAGCATCGGGCGATGCTGGCCGTGAAGGAGGGCCGGGACGACTTGGCCAAGCAGGCGCTCGTGCGGCAGCAGGAGCACGCCGAGCGGGCGGCCGCGCTCGAGCAGACGTGGCGGGCCCAGGCCCAGGAGACCGAGAAGCTCAAGGCCTCCCTGCGCCAGCTCAACGACAAGATCGAGGAGGCCAAGCGCAAGCGGAACCTCCTGATCGCGAAGCAGAAGCGGGCCCAGGCCCAGCGCCGCATCCACGAGACGATGTCGGGGCTCTCCGACACCTCCGCGTTCGAGGCCTTCAACCGGATGGCCGACAAGATCGAGGAGTCGGAGCGGCGCACGCTGGCGGCCGCGGAGGTCGATCAGGCGCTCGAGACCCCGAGCCTGGAAGAGGAGTTCAAGCAGCTCGAGTCCGGCGGCGAATCGACCTCCACCGAGGACCGCCTGCTCGCGCTGAAGAGGGAGATGGGGATGCTGCCCCCCGCCGAGGACGAAGAGCCCCGCCAGCTGGGACCGGGGGAGGCCGAGGACGTCGCCGAGGCCGAGGGCCCACCGGTCCAGGAGGCGGAGTTCGAGGAGGTGCCCGAGGGGGAGGAGGACGACGGGGCTTCCGAAGCCGAGCTTCTCGCCGAGTTCGAGCAGCTCGAGGGACGACCGGAGTCCTGAACCCGCGGCGGTGAGTGCATGAGCATCGTCTTCCTGGACGGCGCGTACGTGCCGAAGGGCGAGGCCCGGGTGTCCGTGGACGACCGGGGGTTCCTCTTCGGCGACGGGGTCTACGAGGTGAGCCCGGCCTACCGCGGCTCGTTCTTCACCATGGACCGCCACCTGGAACGGATGCGCAGGGGCCTCCGGGCGCTCCGCATCGATTTCGATCCGGACACGCTGCCGCCCGTGCACGAGCGGCTGCTGGACGAGAACGACCTGCGGGACCGGGAGGTCGCCTACGTGTACGTCCAGATCACGCGCGGCGTGGCCCCCAGGACCCACGCCTTTCCGTCCGGGGAGCACGCCGGGACGAAGCCGTCGGTGTACGCGTTCGCGAAGGAGTACCACCGACCGTCCCGGGACCGATGGGACCGTGGCTTCGCCGCCGTCACGGTGCCCGATCGTCGCTGGAACCGGGTCGACATCAAGTCGGTGAACCTGCTGCCCAACGTCCTGGCGCAGCAGGCCGCCGTGGACGCGGGAGTCGAGGACGCGCTGCTGGTCCGGGACGGTGTGGCGCTCGAGGGGAGCCACAACAACTTCTTCGTCGTGAAGGACGGCGTGGTCGTGACCCACCCGGCAAGCAACGCCATCCTCCACGGGATCACCCGGGGGGTGGTCCTCGAGATGTGCGAGACGATGGGGCTCCCCGTCGAGCTGCGAGCCATCCAGGTGGAGGAGCTCCAGGACGTCGACGAGGCCTTCTTCACCGGCACCACGACGGAGGTGCGCCCGACGGTGACCATCGACGGTCGGACCGTCGGAGACGGACGTCCCGGACCGGTGACCCGCCGTCTCATGGAGGGGTTCCTGACGCGGACACGCCGCGTTGCCGAGTCCGGCGCGCGGCGTGTCGGGAGCGTCTCCTAACGCCCGACGTGCCCCCCTCCGGTCTTCCATCTCCCCCGGGCGGCGGAAGCCGGGACGCCCCGGTGCGTCCACGTCGGCGGCTCCCTACGGGCGCCAGCGCCATGATCGGGAGCCTCTCCCTGGCCGCCCTCGCCGCGGGTTGTACCCTCCTTCCCCGCTACCGCGTGCCCGAGAGCGCCTTCGCCCGGGACACCGTCGAGGTACCGTGCTGCGTCCGCGGCGACCGCGCCCTCGAGCTGACCTACCTGGGCGTCGGGGGGTGGATCCTCCGCATGGGGGGCGACGCCGTCCTGACGGCGCCGCTCTTCTCGAACCCGGGACTCCTGGAAGCCGGCTTCCGGCCCGTCGAGGCCCGGCCCGAGGCGATCGACCGGCGGCTTCCCGACGTCTCGGACGTCGCGGCCGTCCTCGCGGGCCACGGGCACTACGACCACCTGATGGACGTCCCCTGGATCCTCGCCCATCGGGCGCCCGACGCGCTCCTGTACGCCAACGAGACGTCCTGGCGCCAGGTCGAGCCCTTCGGCTTCCGCAGGCGCGAGCTGGGGCCGCCCGGACCGGACGGCGAGCTCCGCCCGGGGCGAGGGGACGGGCGGGTGGTGGTGCTGGCGGACTCCGTCGCGGGCGACGACGCTACGCCCGGACGGTGGATCCGGGTGTCGCCGGGCGTCCGGATCATGCCGCTCGTCTCGGCTCATGCTCCGCATCTGGCCGGCATGACCCTCTACGCCGGCCGACGCACCCGTGCGATGGACGGCCCTCCGCGCTCGGCGGAGGAGTGGCTCGACGGCCGCACCTATGCCTTCCTGATCGACTTCCTGGGCGCGGACGGCTCGGTGGCGGCGCGGATCTACTACCAGGACGCCGTGGCGGCGCCGCCCTACGGGTTGGTACCGCCCCTG
>JASFUL010000103.1:0-12718 GCA_050050315.1 Gemmatimonadota bacterium | reverse complement strand
CGGTCCCAGCTCGTCGATGGCCACGGCGCACGGTTCCTGGAGGGGGGCCGGCGCGCCCACCGTCAGGAAGTCGTGGACCTTGCGGATGGCGCCGGTGAGGTCCGGGGGGGCGACGATCCAGCCGATGCGCCAGCCCGTGACGCTGAAGGTCTTCGAAGCCCCCGATACGACCACGGTTCGGTCCCGCATTCCGTCGAAGGTCGCAAGGCAGCGGTGGGCACCCTCGTACACGATGTGCTCGTAGATCTCGTCGGTGACCGTCAGCACGTCCCGCTCGCGGCAGACCGCCGCCACGGCACCGAGCTCCTCCTCGTCGAAGACGCGACCCGTGGGGTTGTTCGGGGTGTTCAGGACGATCGCCCGGGTGCGCTCGGTCACGACGGAGCGCAGGCGGTCGCCGTCGAGACGGTAGTCCGGGGGCTCCAGGGGGAGGAAGACCGGCGTGGCTCCCGAGAGGATCGCGTCGGGACCGTAGTTCTCGTAGAAGGGCTCCAGGACGACGACCTCGTCCCCCGGCTCGACCGTGGCCATCAGGACGGCCGCCATCGCCTCGGTGGCGCCGCACGTCACCGTCAGCTCCCGGTCTCCGTCGACCTCGAGACCGTACCAGCGGGCGTACTTGGTTACGAGCGCCTCCCGCAGGGCGGGGGCGCCCCACGTGATCGCGTACTGGTTCACGTCCGCTCGCACGGCGCGACACGCGGCCTCCTTCAGGAGGTCCGGGGCGGGGAAGTCCGGGAATCCCTGGGCGAGGTTCACCGCACCGTGGAGGTTGGCGACCCGTGTCATCTCGCGGATCACCGACTCGCTGAAGCCGTGGGTGCGCCGGGCGGTCCGTGTTCGGTTCGGGGGCATGAGGAGCCGGAAGAGAGGGGAGGCATGACGGACCCGGTAGGATGGAGCGTCCCCCGCGACCGTGCCACCCCCGGGCCCCGGCCCTCCCGACCGTGGCGTCGCGACGGATCGGGCGGTACGATTACGCGTCTCCCTCGACACGGCCCCCCGACCCCGAGGCCCCGTGCGAAGAACCCCCTGCGCCGGCCCGGTCCTGTCCGTCTGCCTCGTCCTGGCGGCCGCCCCGGCGCTCGCGGCGCAGGCGTCGCCCCTCTCCCTGGACCTGCGGGGAGGGCTCGGACTGCCGGTGGGTTCCTTCGGGCGGGCGATGCCCGGTGGAGGCCAGCGCCAGGCCGAGGCCTCGTTCGGAGTCCACTTCGACTACCGTGCCGGGGCTCGCACGAGCGTGCACGTGGGGTTCAGCCAGCACAGGATCGGCTGTTCCGAGCTGGGCTGCCCGGGGGACGGCGAGTACGTCCACACGGGCTGGGACGTCGGGACGCGCTTCGACCTGCTCACCGGCCTGGTGCGCCCGCGACTTCGCGTGGGGGCGGTGTTCGCCCGGGTCGAGCGGGACTTCCTCGAGGACGGGACGGTCCAGCGGAGGCTCTCGGACCTGTCGGTGGGAGCCGAGGCGGGTGTGGAGGTGGCCGTCAGGGTCGGGCCCCGCATCCACGTGGCACCGGCGGTGCGGTACCTGTGGCTCAATACCCGCTACCCCGGCGAGGGCCTCCTGCGCATTCGGTACGTGGTGACCGACGTCGCCCTGATCCTCGGATTCTGATCGCCTACCGGGAGCTGGCATGAGCAGACGGCCTTCGAGTGGTTCGTCCTCCCGCTGGCGCGGGGTCCTCCTGGCTCTCGCCGCCCTCGCGGTGGCCGCGGTCCAGGCCGGCCTCTCGGCGGAGGTCGTCCGGGTCGTCGTGGACCGTCGGGAGCTCGTACTCGACGGCCGCCGGTGGGGCGAGCACGGGGCGTACGAGAAGCTCGTGGGCCGCGTGTTCTTCGAGTTCGACCCCCGCAACCCGGCCAACGCCGCCATCGTCGACCTCGATCGCGCGCCCCTGAACGCCAGGGGCCGGGTCGAGGCATGGGCGACCTTCATGGTCCTGCAGCCCCGCGACCCGGGGCTTCGGCGCGGGATCGCCTGGCTCGAGGTGAGCAACCGGGGAGGCAAGGCGTCCCTCCGCTACTTCCAGCGGGCATCCGGTCGGGGCTGGGACCCCGTGAGCGCGGAGGACTTCGGAGACGGCCTCCTCTTCCGGCAGGGACTGACGGTGATCTGGGTCGGGTGGCAGTGGGACGTCCCCGAGGAGGAGGGGGTCCTCCGGCTCCACGTTCCCGTGGCCCGGAATCCGGACGGCCCCATCGAGGGGCTGGTGCGCACGGACTGGGTGGTGGACGAGCCCACGGCCACGCTCGAGCTGGGACACCGCGGGCACCGGGCGTACGCGCCGGTCCGCGAGGACCACCCCGATCACGTGCTGACGGTACGGACGGGCCGCGAGGCCGAGCGCGAGATCGTGCCCCGGGAAGCGTGGAGCTTCGTCCGACGGGAGCATTCGGAAGGAGGCCGGCCGACGGCGATCGCCCTGGAAGGCGGCTTCCAGGCGGGACGGATCTACGAACTCGTCTACCGGGCCCGGGATCCCCGGCTGGTGGGCCTGGGCCTCGCGGTCGTCCGCGACATGATGTCGTACGCGAAGTACGGCCTCGAGCCCGAGTTCCCCGCGACCCGGGGGATGGCCTTCGGCGTATCGCAGACCGGCCGCTTCCTCCGGCACTTCCTGTACCAGGGCTTCAACGTCGACGAGGGGGGACGCAAGGTCTTCGACGGCATGCTGATCCACACCGCCGGAGCCGGACGCGGGTCGTTCAACCACCGCTTCGCCCAGCCCTCCCGGGACGCCCACCGGTATTCGGCCTTCTTCTACCCCACGGACATCTTCCCCTTCGCCAGCCGGACCCTCACCGACCCCGTCACGGGTCGGGAGGAGGGCCTGCTCGACGCGACGCCGCTGGAGAGCCGTCCGTACGTCTTCTACACGAACACCGGGTACGAGTACTGGGGCCGGGCCGCGTCCCTGATCCACACCTCCCCGAACGGGCTGATCGACGTCTTCCCGCTGCCGAACGAGCGCATCTACCATCTCGCCGGCGGGCAGCACTTCGTCGGCGGCTTTCCGCCCGCCCCCGACGCGACCCTCGAGCCCATCCCGGAGTCCGCGCAGGGTCCGCCCGTCTATCGGGGCAACCCGCTCGACTTCCTCTTCACCCTCCGGGCCCTCGCCGTGCGCCTGGTCGATTGGGTGGAGGAAGGAATCCGCCCGCCCCCCAGCGCGTATCCCACGCTCGGCGAGGGCACGCTCGTCCGAGCCGGGGCGCTGGCCTTCCCCGAGCTAGCGACCGTCACGCTTCCCCGAGGCCCTCACGTCGCCTACCGCGTCGACTACGGTCCGCGCTTCCGGTCGGAGGGGATCATCACGATCCAGCCGCCCGAGCTCGGTCCGGCCTTCCCGTCCCTGGTGGGGCAGGTGGACGGCCTGGGGAACGAGATCTCGGGGCTCCGCGCGGTCGAGCTCCGGGTGCCGCTGGCCACGTACACGCCGTGGAGCGTCCGGGGGCCCCGCGCACCTTCGAATCCCGACGAGATGGCGGACTTCGTGGGCACGTTCGTCCCACTCCCGCGGGACTCCACGCAGCGGGCGGAGTGGCACGACCCGAGGCCGGCCGTGGAGACGCTCTATGGCACCCGGTCTGACTACATGCGGAGGGTCGTGGCGGCGCTCCAGGACCTCGTGAACCAGGGCCTCCTGCTCGGCGAGGACGCGGGTCTGGCCTCGGCCCGGGCCGCCGAGATGTGGGACTGGGTGTTCGAGTCCCCGGAGCCCTCTACATCCGGAAGAGGTAGCTGAGCTTCAGGAAGAGCCCGTCCTCGACCGGGTCCATCCTGGCCAGTGAGAGACTCCGGGCGCCGCGCTCCAGCCGGCTGTACCCCACGTAGAAGATCGTCCCGGGAGACGGCTCGTACTGGAGCAGGAGCTGGCCCTGGAACTCCCCGCCCTCGGTCGCGGACACCGGTTCGCCCGACACGAGCAGTGGTCGCCCGGTCCTCGGGTCCGTGAGCGCGTCCCGCCGGGTGAGGTCGTACTGCACCAGAACCCGCCCGAAGAAGGAGCGCGCGAACTGGTACTGTGCGCTCACACGCGTCAGGTGGGACGCGCTGAAGAGGCCGCGGTCCTCGCTCCGGGTGATCCGTGACCAGGTGTGGGAGAGCTCGAGGGCGAGAGCGGTCGTCGGGCGGAGCTGCAGGGTGGGAGCGAGCTGGACTTCGAAGCCGCGGGACGCCTCGGCGTAGATCGGGATCTCCCGAAGGAAGACCCGGCCGTTCAGGCTGGCCACGTCGTTGATCCGGAGTCGCGGGAGGAGCGCGACGGCCAACATGTTCCGGAGGGCGCCCGGCACCGCGAAGGGCTCCTCCGTCCCTCCCGCGGCCTCGACCCCGTACTCCTCGTAGGCCTCGGGGAGGAAGCGGAAGTAGCCGATGCGCAGGATCACGGGCACGCTGCGATCACCCCGGAACGTGAACGTCGGCATCAGCTGGACCTCGTGCTCGAACGGCGTCGCGCCGCTCCACAGCTCGTCGTGGACGAAGAAGTTGTCCACCTGCAGCGTTGTGCTGATCCTTTCGAGCAGGCTCCCGGGCGCCCCGTACCAGGTGTGCCGGAGGGTGCCGAGCACCTGCGCGTCCCCGACCCGGTTGATGAAGCCGACGCGCGTGCGGAAGCCCGGGTCCACGTCGTTCAGCTCGAGGCTCCAGCCGAAGGTCCGTCCGCTCCGCTCCACGCGGCCGTAGAGGAGGGGCTGAAACGCCCCGGCGGGGGCGCCGGAGTCCTCCGGGCCGGTCCAGCTGCCGGCGAGCTGCGTCGTGAGGGTGTAGCGACCGAAGAGGAAGCGGGCGTCCAACCCCAGCACCCGGTTGTAGTCGTCGGAGCTGCGGGTGCGGTCGGTGTAGACGAAGCCGACGGTCGAGCCTTCGGCGACGTCCCCTCGCAACCGCAGGAGGTTGAACACGGCGTCGGACGCCCCCTCGCTCACGAGACCGGGGCTCTCGTCCAGGGCGCCGAGGTAGCCCACCTGGAACGCCCCGAGCTTCCCCGTGAGCTTCGCCCCCGCCAGCGGATCCACGATCTGCCGTGTGTGGACGAGGTTCCGGGGCATCTGCCAGATCTCGGAGCCTTCGAGGAAGAACGGACGCTTCTCCGGGTAGAAGATGTCGAAGCGCTCGTTCACCGTGAGTCGGTTGGCGTCGGCCTCGACCTGGCTGAAGTCCGGGTTGACCGTGGCGTCCAGGGTGAGGTTCCGGGTGACCCCGTATCGGGCGTTGAGGCCGTAGTCCGTCTCGAACCCGTTCCTCTGGAAGACCTCGTCCTCCGTCAGCCCGCCGGTCCGGCGCCCCGTGGCCACCGGGTTCAGCTCGACCAGGCGCCTCGGCTCCAGCCCCGTGAGCCCCACCAGTCGCCCCCCCTGCGCCAGGGTGGAGGCGTGGTCCTGGGAGAGGGGCGCCCAGGACTGCTTGAACCCCCTGCGCTTCACCTCCCGGGCCACGTTGATGCCCCACGCCTGGGTCGGGACCTCCCGGAAGCGCAGGGAGACGTAGGGGATCCGGATCTCGGCGACCCACCCGTCCGGCGTGACCCGTCCCAGGCTCTCCCAGAGGAAGTCCGGGTTGAAGTCGATGGGGACGCTGCCGCGCCGACTCTGCAGCCCCTCGATCCAGAGCCCGTCCGTCTGGATCCCCAGGGGATTCACGTAGAAGACGTACGCCTGGCGCTGGTCGTCGAAGGTATCCAGCATGATCCGGATCCAGTCGTCGTCGAAGACCGACCGGTCGCGTTCCCCCAGGCGCGCCTGGACCTTCCCGGGCTCCCGGTCGAAGGCCCGCACGCCGAAGTAGATCGCTTCACCGGAGTAGTGGACCAGGACCTCGGTTCGCTCGGTGGCCGGGATCCCTTCCACGGGCTCGTACTGCGTGAAGTCGGTGAGGACCGCGGCCCGGTCCCAGACGTCCTCGTCGAGGCGACCGTCGATATCGACGACGGAGTCCTCGATCCGGGGCGGGCGCACCTCCAGCTCCCGGTCCTCTCCGGAGTAGAGCAAGGTGTCCGGAGAGAGGGCGAGGGTCGTCAGCGCCAGCAGCGCGAGCACGGCGCCTCACGCCTCCCGGGCGCCGGACTCGTCGCCACGCGCGCCGTGGATCCGGCGGAGCTCGACCAGGCCGCGCTCGAAGTCCCTCATGAGTCCGGGATCGAACTGGGTGCCCGCCCTGGCCCGGATCTGCTCCACGGCCTCGCCCCAGGGCAGTGCCCGACGGTACGCCCGGTCGCTGGTCATCGCGTCCAGGGCGTCGGCGAGCGCCACGACCCTCGCCGCCAGGGGGATCGTCTCGCCCCGGAGCCCGTCCGGGTAGCCGCTCCCGTCCCAGTGTTCGTGGTGCCAGCTCACGATCGAGAGCACGAGGTCCTCGTCGAGGATGGGCTCGAGGATCCGTCGGCCCGTCTGCGGGTGCTTCCTCACCCACTCCAGCTCCTCGGAATCGAGCGGGCCGGGCTTGTTCAGGATGGAGTCGGGGATGCTGATCTTCCCGATGTCGTGCAGTTCGCACCCCAGCCGCAGAGCGTCGGGCTCGAGGAGGCCTCCGTCGGGGTCGACGCGCCGGGCCAGCTCGAGGGCGTAGCTCGCCACCCGCCGGCCGTGGCCCCGGGTGTACGGATCCCGGACCTCGACCGCCCGCACGAGTGCCCGCGCTCCCCGGAGGACGACGCCCCGTGCCTCGGCCGCCCTCTCCCGGGCCTCCTCCGACACGATGCTGCGCTCCGTGCGCTCGGCGACGCTCCGGTCGCGGCGGCTGAGGGCGTCGACCAGGTGCGCCCGCAGCTCCGGCATGCCGAACGGCTTGAAGAGATAGCGGTCCGCGCCCGCGTCCAGGGCATCGGCGGCCACCTGGGCGTCCTGGAGTCCCGTGATCACGATCACCTGGGTCTCGGGCCAGCGCGACTTCACCGCACCGACGAGCTCGTTCCCGCTGGCTCCCGGCAACCGGATGTCGGTGATCACGACGTCGTACTGGTTGCGCAGGTAGGGGACGCCGGTCATGACGTCCTTCGCCTGGTCGACCGAGAATCCCTCGCGATCGAGGTACGTCGCGATGAGGTTGCGGACCTGGTCCTCGTCCTCCACCAGGAGCACCCTCCGACCCGAGCCGAAACCGGTGATCTGGTGGGGGAGGAGGGTCGCGGGCGGGGGGCTCTTGCCGAGCTCGTCCGACGCGCGGGGGTAGCCGTCGCCCGCGGCGACGGGCTCCACCTCTGCTCCGGAGGCCTCCTGGAGCTCCGCCCCTTCCTCCGGGGAACGGACGGACGCGAAGGTCCTCACGCAGTTCCGGCCGTCCCGCTTGGCCTGGTAGAGCGCGTCGTCGGCGGCCGCCAGCAGAGCGTCGGGCGAGCGCATGCCCGGCCGGTACGCGGCCACGCCGGCGCTGACCGTGAGCGCATCCGCCCCCAGGTTCTCGTTGCGGAGGCTGGTCCTCACGCGCTCGGCGAACACCGTCGCGCCCTCCGAATCCGAGCCGGCCAGCACGCTCAGGAACTCCTCGCCCCCGAAGCGGGCGGACAGGTTCATCCTGCGGGTCGTGCCCCGGAGCACGTCGGCGAACGTCCTGAGCGCTTCGTCGCCCGCCGGATGGCCGTACCGATCGTTGTACTGCTTGAACTTGTCGAGGTCGAAGAGGACGACGGCGAGCAGACGGCCACGCTGGGCGGCCGCGAACTCGTTCTCGAGGAAGACCCGGGCGTGCCTGCGGTTCGGGAGTCCCGTCAGGAGGTCCGTGAACGCGAGGTCCTCCACCTCGTCCTTCTCCTGGTGGAGCATCTCGGTGACCCAGCCGATCCCGAGGGCGATGGCCAGGTAAGCGATGACGACGCCCAGCAGGAGGTCGGGGACGGATCGGTCGAGGAGCTGCGCGGCCGCCTGTGTGGCCGAGAGCGTCGCCATCCCCGCGGCCAGCGCGGTCGCGACGCCGCGCCAACCCCGGTAGTAGGCCAGCAGGAACGCCGGGACGAGCGCCAGGAGCCAGAGGAGCGCACCGTACTCACCCAGCTGGCTGGGGAAGGCCAGCGCACCCACCACCGGGACGCCGAGAGCGGCCAGGGACAGGAAGAGGGCCCGGATCGGCACGCTCCGGGTGGTGCGATCGGTGGGGAGTGTCATGGGTGCGGCAAACATCTGGCGTGGCGCGGCGCGGGTCAAGCCGGTTCGAGGCCAGCCGGTCCCAGTCGAACTATTAGATTTATAGTTGACAACCGCATGACCTCGCGATAGCCTGGGAGGTGACGTGGACCGGTGACAGGGGGGTCGTCGTGCTGGAATGGATGTGCTACGCCGTGGCCGTCGCCGCGCTCGTGGGAGGCGCCGCGCTCGTCGCCGAGCGCGTGCTGCGCCTGGCCGATCGCCCCGCGCGGTGGGTGTGGACCGCCGCCACGTTGATGAGCCTCGCGCTGCCCGCGGCGACGTGGACGTGGGCCGGCCGCGAGGCGGTCGCCGCCGAGGGGACCGCGGCCCTCGGCGTGCCGACGGTCGTCCCGACCTCCGGCGTCGCCCCGTCGGGAACGCTCCTGAGGCTCCCGGACCTCTCTCGCTTCGACGCGCCGGCGGCGGCGGCGTGGGGCGCGACCGCGACTCTCCTGCTGCTGCTGCTCGGGGGCGGCGCGCTCCACCTGTCCCGACTCCGTCGTCGGTGGCGACGGGCGGTGGTGGGGAACACCGTCGTACGGGTGAGCCCGCGGGTGGGACCGGCCGTGGTCGGCTTCCTACGCCCCGAGGTCGTGGTTCCGGACTGGGTCATGGCCGCGGACGAGGAGACCCGGCGATGGATCGTGGACCACGAGCGCCAGCACGTACACGCCCGGGACCCGCTCCGGCTCGCGGTCTCGCTGCTCCCCGCGATCCTCCTCCCCTGGAACCTGCCCATGTGGTGGCAGCTCCGCCGCCTGCGCCAGGCCGTCGAGCTCGACTGTGATGGGCGCGTCCTGGCCGACGCGGGATCCTCGGCCCGCGGCCGGTACGGCCGCCTCCTCCTCGAAGTGGCCCGACGCGGGGGGCCCGCGCTTCCCCTTCCGGCCGCGTTCGCCGAGACGCCCAGCTTCATCGAGCGGCGCATCCGCGCGATGAGCCGGAGCGTGCTCCCGGTCTCGAGGAGTCGCTTCGCCGTCCTGGGAGCCGGTGCGGCGCTTCTGCTGGTGGGCGCCTGCCTGGTCCCGGGACCCGACCGGGAGTCTCCGACGGGCCCCGCGGTCGACGTGGCGACCGAAGCCCGGACGGACGTGGACGAGATGGCCCGCGAGCCCACGTTCACCCCGTACACGTTGGCCCCGAAGCTGGTGAACGTTCCCGAGGTGCAGCGCGCGCTCGAGGTGGCCTATCCGCCGCTTCTGCGGGACGCGGGCGTGGCGGGGACGGCGCGGGTCTACTTCTTCATCGACGCCGACGGACGGGTCGCCGACGCCCGGATCGACGAGTCCTCCGGACACGAGGCGCTCGATCGGGCCGCCCTCGAAGTGGCGAGGACGATGCAGTTCACCCCGGCGCTGAACGAGGACCGGCCGGTGCCGGTCTGGATCGGCCTGCCCATCGCGTTCAAGCCGCGGGGGGCGTCGCCCGGGCCCCCGACCCCCGAGGGTGGGTCCAGCGGCGTCGAGGCCGGCGCTCCGGGGGATCCGGGCGCCGCGGGCGGAGACGCGACGGACGAGGGTCGTTCCGGCGCGCCGCCCTCGTTCACGCCCTTCACGGTGGCGCCGAGGCTGGTCAACGAGTCCGAGGTGCAGGACGCCCTCGAGCGGGAGTATCCACCCCTGCTGCACGACGCCGGGATCGGCGGCCGCGTCCAGGTCTTCGTCTACGTCGACGCACGGGGACGCGTGCAGGACGCCCGGGTCGACCGGAGCTCGGGTCACGACGCGCTGGACGGCGCCGCCGTCGCCGTGGCGAGGGCGATGGAGTTCGAGCCCGCGCGGAACCGGGACGAGGTCGTCCCGGTCTGGGTCTCCCTTCCCATCACCTTCCAGGTCCGGTAGCGCGGCGCCGTACCACAGGGTCGAGCACGGGGAAGCGATGGGGCCGGCCGACGCGCCGGCCCCTTGCGCATCCCCCTTTCGCGGGCCATTCCTGACCCTCTCCGGCACCCGCGCACCCGAGACCCGAGGCCTCGATGGTCCGCTCCACCTCCCCCCGTCTCCGGCGACGGTGCAGGGTCCGCCGCCTTCCGTTCCTCTTCGGCATCCCCCTGGTCCTTCCGATCCTCTTTCCGGCGGGGGCGCGTGGCCAGGTGGGGCCCGATGCACTGGCCGCCGTCGAGGCCCGGAACATCGGGCCGGCGGGCATGAGCGGCCGGGTCGCCGCGGTCGACGTGGTACTCTCGGATCCGACGGTCATCTACGTCGGCTCGTCCACGGGGGGCCTCTTCCGGTCGGACGACGGCGGGCTGACGTGGGACCCGGTCTTCGACGACCAGCGCGTGCTCGGCATCGGCGCCGTAGCCGTCTTCCAGCCCAACCCGGACATCGTCTGGGTCGGGACCGGGGAGGGGAACCCACGCAACAGCGCCGGCGTCGGGTACGGCGTGTGGAAGAGCGTCGACGGGGGCCGCACGTGGCACCACCTGGGCCTCGAGGGCTCTGAGCGCATCCACCGCATCATCCCCCATCCGTCGGACCCGGACATCGTGTACGTGGGCGCCATGGGCCCGGCGTGGAGCGACTCCGAGGAGCGCGGGGTCTTCCGGACGACCGACGGAGGCGAGACGTGGGAGCGGGTGCTCTGGGTCGACGAGCGGACCGGCGTCGGCGACCTGGTCATGGATCCCGCGAACCCCGACAAGCTGATCGCCGGCATGTGGGAGTTCCGTCGCGACCCCTGGTTCTTCGAGTCGGGGGGGGCGGGAAGCGGGATGTACCTCACGTACGACGGCGGCGACAGCTGGACCGAGATCACCGCCGAGGACGGGCTGCCGTCCGGATCCCTCGGCCGGATCGGGCTCGCCGTCTCGCCCACGGATCCGGACGTCGTGTACGCCCTCGTGGAGGCCGAGCGGAGTGAGCTGGTGCGCTCGGACGACGGGGGGCACACGTGGACCACCGTGAGCGACGAGGAGGGGATCGTCCCCCGGCCTTTCTACTACGCCGACCTCCGCATCGATCCGTCCAACGAGAACCGCATCTACTCGCTGCACGGCAGCATCCAGGTGAGCCAGGACGGCGGGCGGAACTTCCGCACCGTCGTCTCGAGCCGGATCATCCACGGAGACGTGCACGAGCTCTGGATCGACCCCGCCGACTCCCGCCACATGATCATCGGGGACGACGGGGGAATCGGGATCACGTACGACCGCGGCGATGACTGGCGTTTCGTCGAGAACCTCGCTCTGGCGCAGTTCTACAGGATCGCCGTGGACGACGCCGTGCCGTTCAACGTGTACGGCGGCCTTCAGGACAACGGCTCGTGGTGGGGCCCGAGCGACGTGTGGGAGAACAAGGGCATCCTGAACGCCCACTGGCGCCGCGTGGGCGGCGGCGACGGCTTCTCGACCATGCCCGACTGGTCCGACCCGGAGTACGGGTACAGCATGTCGCAGCAGGGTAACCTGCTGCGTTTCGACAGGGTCACGGGGGCGCGGCACGACATCCAACCGATCCCGCCGGAGCCCACCGGCGACCAGTCCGGCGACCCGCCCGAGCCGCTGCGCTTCAACTGGAACGCCGGCTTCGCCCAGGACCCCCACGACTCGACCACCATCTACATCGGGAGCCAGTACCTCCACCGGAGCCGTGACCACGGCGCGAGCTGGGAGGTCATGAGTCCCGACCTGACGACCGACGACCCGGAGAAGCAGCGCCAGGACGTGAGCGGCGGGCTCACGCTGGACGCCACCGGTGCGGAGAACCACACGACCATCATCGACGTGAGCCCGTCCCCCCTCGAGCCCGGGGTGATCTGGGTCGCCACCGACGACGGGAACGTCCAGCTGACCACCGACGACGGCGCCACGTGGACCAACGTCGGCGCCAACATCGAGGGCGTCCCGCCCGCCACCTGGGTACCCGACGTCGAGCCCTCGCATCACGATCCGGCCACGGCCTACGTCGTCTTCGACGACCACCGGCGGGGCAACTGGGAGACGTACGTGTTCCGCACGGTGGACCGGGGGCGAAGCTGGGAGCGCCTTCCGACCGGGGAGGTGTTCGGCTTCGCCCACGACCTCGCGGAGGATCCGGGTGAGCCGAACCTGCTGTTCCTGGGAACGGAGTTCGGGCTGTGGTACTCCCTCGACCGGGGCGACTCGTGGCAGCTGTGGACCTCGAACGGGCTGCCGCCGGCGCCGGTCCGGGCGGTCCTGGTGCACCCGCGGGACGTCGACCTGGTGGTCGGCACCCACGGGAGGGCCGCGTGGATCGTGGACGACGTCCGCCCCCTCCGGGAGCTGGCCGCCGATCCGTCGCTGACGGGTCGCCCGGTGCACCTCTTCACGCCGCCGCCCGCCCGTCTGCACGAGGTGGCCGAGGCCATCGGGTACCGCTCCACCGGCCATGCCATGTGGCAGGGCGAGACGCGGCCGTACGGCGCGCTGCTCAGCTACTGGGTCGGTGGGGACGCGAGCGCCTCCCGGGCCGAGATCGTGGTGGCCGACGGACAGGGTGGGGAGGTGGTCGCGCTGAGCGGGCCGGCGGAGTCCGGGGTCAACCGGGTGGTCTGGGATCTGCGGGCGGGGGAGGACGCTCCCGCGCCGTCGACCGAGGGGGCCGAGGTGCTGCCGGGCTCCTACGAGGTGACC
>JASFUL010000102.1:0-12859 GCA_050050315.1 Gemmatimonadota bacterium | reverse complement strand
TCATCAGTGAAAGAATGATTTCATCGACGCCGTCGCGCAAGGGAGTCGTTCCGAGCGGTGGATCCACTACCAGCCGAGCGCCACACCCCCGCGTCGGGGGTCGGACTGGCCCCGGAGCGTCCCGTCCGGGGCGACGAGGATGAGCTGGACGTCCCCCGAGACGCCGTCACGCTCCACCACCGTGTGGCCCATGGCCCGGAGGGCGTCGACCACGTCGGGGGAGAGGCCTCCCTGCTCGTAGTAGACCTGGTCCGGCAGATGCTGGTGGTGGACCCGGGGAGCGAGCACGGCCTGGGAGGCGTTCATCCCGTAGTCGACGACGTTGGAGATGGTCTGCCAGGTCGTGGTGATGATGGTGGAACCGCCGGGCGTGCCCGTGACCATCAGGAGCTCGCCCCGGGGGTCGAGCACGATGGACGGGGTCATCGCCGAGAGCATGCGCTTGCCCGGCTGCACCGCGTTCGCCTCGCCCTGGACGAGCCCGTACTGGTTGGGCGTGCCCGGCTTGGCCGCGAAGTCGTCCATCTCGTTGTTCAGGAGGAAGCCCGCGCCCGCCACCGTCACCTTGCTCCCGTACCAGGAGTTGATGGTGGTGGTGATGGCCACGGCGTTGCCGTCCTGATCGACGATGGAGAAATGGGTCGTGTGGCGGCCCTCGTCGGGGGCGGCGTTGGCGTCGGGCGCGTCTCCCAGCGCCAGGTACGCCTCCACGCCGGGATCCACCTCGGACGAGGGGGTCGCCCGGTCACGATCGACGGTGCGGGCACGGAAGGCCGCGTACTCGTCCGACGTGAGCACCGAGCGGGGCATCTCGACGAAATCGGGGTCGGCGAGGTAGTGGTTCCGGTCGGCGAAGGCGCGGCGGAAGGCCTCGACGAAGAGGTGGACCCGCTCCGCCGAGAGCCAGGGCAGCGGGCCCATCTCGTACCGCTCCAGGATGTTCCCGCCCTCGGCGATGGTGATTCCCCCGGACGACGAAGGCGGCATGGACAGGACCGCGTGGCCCCGGTACGTGAAGCGCACCGGCTCGCGCCACGCCGCCGCGTACGTCCGCAGGTCCTCGTGGGTGATCAGCCCGCCGCCGCGCTCCATCTCCGCCACGACGAGGTCGGCGGTCTCGCCGGCGTAGAAGCCGTCCGCGCCCTCGTCGCGGATGCGCTCCATCGTGCGGGCGAGGTCCGACAGGTGCAGCGTGTCGCCGGGCTGGGGCGGTTCACCCCCCGGCAGGTAGGTGGCGGTGGACGTCGCGAAGCGCCGGAGTCCCTCGATCACGGGCGACGTCAGCGAGTGGGTGAAGCGGTCCGTCACGCGGAAGCCCCGGGCCAGCTCGACCGCGGGCTCGACCAGCCGCTCCCAGGGAAGCGTCCCGAAGCGGCGGTGGGCCTCCCACATGCCCATGACGGTCCCGGGTACGCCGACGGCCAGGTGGCCGACCACGGAGCGGTCCGTGAGGTTGCCCTCCTCGTCCAGGAACATGTCCCGGCTGGCACCCAGCGGCGCCTTCTCACGGTAGTCGAGGGCGTACGCCTCGCCGTCCGCCATCCTCGCCACCATGAAGCCGCCCCCCCCGATGTTGCCCGCTTCGGGATTCACGACGGCCAGGGCGAACGACACCGCGACGGCGGCGTCGACTGCGTTGCCGCCGTCCCGCAGCACCTCGACGCCCACCTCCGACGCGTATCGGTCCGTGGTGACGACCATCCCGTGCTCGCCCACGGCCGGCGTGACGTCCTCGTCGTAGCGCCAGCTGTCGGGCCAGAGGTCCGTGGTGGCGGTCTCGTCGGCGGACGGTGCAGGGCTCCCCTGGCACGCGAGGACGCCCAGGATCCCGAGGAGCAGAGGTACGCGGAGGACTCTCGAGGTACGGTTCATGGCCGGTTCGTCCGGGGGTTCGAGCTCCGTGGCGAGGGGCGAAGATGGGGTTGGTCCCACGAAAAGGACAGGTGTGCGGACGGCGCCCACCCGAGTCGGGCTCCGGCCCGGTCGCCCGGGGCCCTCACCACCGTCGGGCCCACTCCGGCGCCGGTCGGGGGTCGGGCTCCGGCGGGTTCATGTCGTACGTCCACTCGGGGGAGAGATCGGACGCGAGCACGCGGAGCTCGCCGGCGTCCGTGGCCGCCAGCAGTCGTCCTTCCCGGGCCGTCTCGGCCCAGCGGATCCCCTCGAGGGGCCGGGCCGCTCCCGGGCCGACCAGGTAGTACTCCCGGTGCCCCTCACGGAGGCTCACCACCACCAGGGCCTCTCCCTTCCGTCCCGCGGGGGCCCGCCGCGCGACCACCGCCGCCGGATGCGCCTGCAGCGGCGCCGGGAGCCGGTGCACCCACGGGGGCCAGGGAGCCTCCACCACCTCCCACCCGGTGGAGAGCTCCCGCTGGAGCCGTGCCCGAACCCAGTGCGTGTCGACCGGACGGCGGGCCACGGGCCCCGGGTACGTCCCGGACCTCGGCTCGGGTCCGACGCACCCGGCGAGCTCCAGCGTCCCGTCCGCCCCGAAGCAGACCCCCGTCGTCCACGTTCCCGCCGCAGCCCACGCCGCCAGGGCGTGCAGCCAGGGCACGCGGGACACCGCGAAGTACGGACCCCACTCGCCGCCCAGGGCGAAGACCCCCAGGAGCGAGCCGTCGGGGGAGAGCCCGCAGCGCTCCGGATAGATCTTGACGCGCGTCCAGGCCCCGTGCTCGACTACGCCGTCCAGGTATCGCCAGCGGGCGACGTGGAACCAGTCCGTCGGGCCGCGCCGGAGGACACAGGCCAGCGGCGCGGCGGTGGCCGCGAGGACGTGGAGACGGCACGGCGGACGGTGCCCGGTCACGGGCTTCCTCCCCGCGTCTCCGTTTCGCGCGATCCAGTCACCCGTGCCTCGGATCCAGTTCCGGTCCCGGCTCCCTCCAACCCCGCCGAACCGAATTACCCGGGTTCGGGGGTACGGTGTCGGTCCGGCGCCGTCCGGACCCGCGGGGCGCGGCGCGGCCAGGCTCCCGGCCTCCGGACCGGTCCGGCGCACGGGCCGCCGGGGATCGTCGGGGCGCGGTCGTTGCCGCGACGGCGGCGGGGAGTCACGCACACGGCAGGTGGGAGGAGCGAGCGTGAGCGAGTCGGCAGGGGAAGGAGCGAACGGTTTCCGCGTGCTGGTCCTGGGGGCCACCGGGACGGTGGGATCCCGGGTGGCCCGGACCCTCGCCGAGCGGGGGTACGACGTCGTGGGGGCGACGCGCCGACCCGGCCTCCAGACGGCCGTCCGAGCCGAGAGGGCGGGGGACGCGACGTCCCCTCCGGCGCCCAGGTGGGTCGAGCTGGACCTCGAGCGTCCGGAGACCTTCGCGCCGGCCCTCGAGGGGGTCCGGCGGGTCTTCCTCCTGGCCCGGCCTGGCGACCCGGAGCCGGAGCGGGTCGCGGCGCCGTTCGTCGAGGCGATGGTGGCGGCCGGCGTGGAGCACGTGGCCAATCTCACGAGCTTCGGCGTGGAGGAGCGCGACGACATCCCCCTGCGAAAGGTCGAGCTCGCCCTCGAGGCTTCGGGACTCGGATGGACCCACCTCCGGCCGAACTGGTTCATGCAGGTCTTCGCGGGTCCGCCGCTTCTGGGGTCGATCCTGACGGAAGGCAGGATCGCGGTGCCGGCGGGGGACGCCACCATCTCGTGGATCGACGCGCGGGACGTCGGGGCGGTGGCGGTCGAGGCGCTGGAGGACCCGGAGCGCCACGGCGGTCGAGCCTGGACGCTCACCGGGGGCGAGGCGCTGGGTCACGAAGCGGTGGCGCGGGCGATCTCGGAGGCGACGGGACGGACGGTGCGCTACGACCCCATCGACGACGAGGAGGCCCGGCGGCGGGTTGTCGAGGCGGGGCTGGGGGAGGCCCGGGCCGAGCGGATCGTCGGGTTCTACCGTCTGGTGCGGGGCGGGGCGTGCAGCCCCGTCGTGGACCACGCCGAGCGGGTGCTCGGGCGGGCGCCACGACGATTCGACGCCTTTGCCCGGGAGCACCGGGACCGCTGGATCCCGCCCGACTCCCCGCGACCGTGAGGTCGGGCCGTCAGCCTCGCTCGAGCAGGGAGACGGCGGCGATCGCCAGGGACGCGGCCCCCAGCGGCAGCACCGACTCGTCGATGTCGAAGCGAGAGTGGTGGTGCTCCCGCGGCTCGGGGCAGGCGGCCCCGAGCCAGTAGAAGCAACCGGGCGCCTCGCGGGCCAGGAACGCGAAGTCCTCGGCGCCCATCATGGGCTCCATCGGCAGGACGGCGTCCTCGCCCACCAGCTCGACGAAGGCCCGCTCCAGGGTCGTGCTCACGTCGGGGTGGTTGACGACCGGGACGTACCCGGGCCCGATCCGGACCTCCACCCGCGCGCCGTGGCGCTCGAGCATCTCGAAGGACGCGCGCACCGCGGCGATGAGCGCGTCGCGCACCTCGGCGCGGAAGTACCGCAGGGTCCCCTCGATGCGGACGAGGTCGGCCAGGACGTTCGGGGCCCTTCCGCCCTGGATGGTCCCGAGCGTCACCACGCCCGACTCCATCGGGTCGATCCGGCGACTCACCGCCTGCTGGATCGTGACGATCCCCTGCGCGGCGAGGGTCAGCGCGTCCACGCCCTCGTTGGGCCGGGCGGCGTGGGCGGATTCGCCCTGCACCTCCACGCCGATCTCCTCGGAGCCGGCCATGACCTCGCCCTCGCTGACGAAGAGCTTGCCGGCCGGGAGGTGGGCGCCGACGTGCAGCCCGGTCACGAAGTCGACCCCCTCCATGGCGCCGTCCTCGATCATCCGCGTCGCGCCGCTCTTCCCCTCGGCGTCGGCCTTCTCCTCCGAGGGCTGGAACAGGAGGCGGACCGTGCCCGGGGGAAGCTCGCCCCGCTCCCGGGCGGCCACCAGGAGCCGGGCGGCCCCCACGAGGCCGGCCGTATGGGCGTCGTGCCCGCAGGCGTGCATGACCCCCTCCACGGTGGAGAGGTAGCCGTGGTCTCCCACCTCCTGGATGGGGAGGGCGTCCATGTCCGCCCGGAGGGCCACCGTCGGCCCGTCGCCGTTCTGCAGGTCCGCGACGACGCCGGTGAGCCCCACGCCGGTGCGGACCACGAGCCCCAGCTCTGCCATGCTCCGGGCACAGATGGCCGCCGTCCGGGTCTCCTCGAAGGAGAGCTCGGGGTGTCGGTGGAGGTCGCGGCGGAGCGCCACCAGGTCGGCGGACAGGTCGCGGGCGTGGTCCAGCAGCTTTAGCTTCATGGCCGCGAAAGTAGGCCCGGACGGGTCCGGACGCACCCCTCAGCCTGCGTTCCCCGTCGGCGCTCCGGCGTCGCGGGTCGGGCGGCCGTGTCAGGCCGTGGGACAGGGGAGGTGGGGAGGGCCCGAGCGGAAGCGAAACGACGGACCGAAGGAGCCCCATGCGGGACCCCCGATTGACCGAGCAGCGGAACCCGCGCTCGAGCCGGATCGACCGGCTGTCGCCGCTGGAGATCGTCGACCTCATCAACGCCGAGGACCGCATGGTGGCCGAGGCCGTGGGTGAGGAGAGGGAGGCGATCGCCGCCGCCATGGAGATGGTGGTGGAGTCGTTCGAGGCCGGGGGCCGGCTGATCTACGTCGGCGCCGGTACCTCGGGGCGGCTCGGCGTCCTGGACGCGGCCGAGATGCCGCCGACCTACGGAACCGATCCGTCCATGGTGCAGGGCATCATCGCCGGTGGGTACGGCGCCCTGGTGAAGGCGCGGGAGGGGGCCGAGGACGTCCCGGCGGACGGGGGCGCGGCGATCGACGAGAAGGATGTCGGCCCGGACGACTTCGTCCTGGGCATCGCCACCTCGGGCACCACCCCCTACGTCCACGGGGCGCTCCGGCGGGCGCGGGAGCGAGGGGCCCGGACGGGCTTCCTGCTCTGCACGCACCCGACCCGGGAGCTGCTGGACCGCCACGACGTCGTGATCGCCCCCCTCGTGGGGCCGGAGGTCATCACGGGCTCGACCCGGATGAAGGCCGGCACCGCGACCAAGCTCGTCCTGAACACCATCACCACCGGGGCGATGGTGCGGATGGGCAAGGTCTACGGGAACCTCATGGTGGACCTCCAGGTCACCTGCGAGAAGCTCCGGGACCGGGGCGAGCGGATCCTCATGGAGACGCTGGGGCTGGACCGGGAGGGGGCGAGCGAGCTCCTCGAGGAAGCGGGGGGTCACGTGAAGACCGCGCTCGTGATGCACGGTCACGACGTCGATCGGGAAGAAGCGGGCCGACTGCTCCACGAGCACGGAGGGGTGGTGTCCAGGGTGGTGGAGGAGCTCGACGGGTGAAGGTCGTCGGCCTCATGTCGGGCACGTCCATGGACGGGATCGACGCGGCCCTCCTCGAGCTGGACGGAGAGCCCCCGGACGACGTCCGCTGGTCCGTGTTGGCGTTCCTCGGAAGGCCGTACGGCGACGAGCGACGCGAACGCCTCCGGGGGGTCGTGGACGGCGGGGATCCCTCCGCCATCTGCCGGCTGCACGCCGAGCTGGGGGCGTGGCTGGCCGAGGCGACCCTGGAGCTGCTCGACGGGGTCGGAGTGGCCCCCGAGGAGGTCGCGGTCGTCGGCTCCCATGGCCACACCGTCTGGCACGAGCCTCCGCGGGAGGGCCGTCGGGGGGCCACCCTCCAGATCGGTGACCCCGCCACCCTCGCGGCCCTCACGGGCATCCCCGTCGTCTCGGACTTCCGCGCCGCGGACGTCGCCGCCGGCGGCCACGGGGCCCCGCTCGTACCGTGGCCCGATCGGCTGCTCTTCTCGCTCCCGGGTCGCGCCCGGGCGCTCCAGAACATCGGCGGGATCGGCAACGTCACCTGGCTCGCCCCGGCCGGCTCCGGTCGGCCTCCCTTCGCCTTCGACACGGGGCCGGGGAACGTGCTGCTCGACCTGGCCGCGGAGCGCGCCACCGGGGGGCGACTCCGCCGCGACGAGGACGGCCGACGCGCCGCCGCCGGCACGCCGGACGAGGCCACGGTGACGCGCCTCATGCGGATCCCCTTCTTCCGGGAGCGGCCTCCCCGCTCGACGGGTCGGGAGCTCTTCGGCCCGGCGCTGGTCCACCGCCTGGCCGCCGAGCGCGGCCTCGAGCCCGGCGCCGACGACGACGGCTGGCGGGATCTTCTCGCCACGCTGACCCGCTTCACCGCCCGGAGCATCGGGGACGCCTACCGCCGCTGGGTCGCCCCCCGGGGTCTGGACGACGTGGTGGTCACGGGGGGCGGCGCCAGCAACCCGACGCTGGTCCGGCGCATCCGGGAGGAGCTGGGGGACCTCCGGAACGCCTCGGGAGACCCCGTGTCCGTCGAGATCGGGGCGGACGCGCTCGGCATGGATCCCGACGCGAAGGAAGCGGCCGCGTTCGCGGTGCTGGCGTGGGCCCACCTCCGCGGCGTCGCGGGGAACGTTCCGGGCGTCACCGGGGCGGCGGGTCCCCGCGTCCTGGGGAGCCTGACCCCGGCGCCGGGGAGGGGGCCCGAGCGGGGGCCGGCGGCGGACCCCACGACCCCCCGGGGGGAGGCCGCCGGGGGATCCGGCCCGGAGCGGTCGGACCCGTGAGTCGTCGGAAGCTCCTGGTCCTGCTGGGGTCGGGGCTGGTGGTCGTCCAGCTCCTGCTGGTGGTGGGCGTCTGGATCCCCGTCCCCCACAACGGCGGGGACAATGCCGGCTACGTCTCGCTGGCCCACTCGCTGCTGTCCGGCGAGGGCTACGTCGAGGCCTGGGACCCGGCGCGGCCGCTCCACACCAAGTACCCACCGCTCTTTCCGGCCCTGCTGGCCGCCGCCATCGCCCTCGGCGCCCGCACCTGGACGGCGCTCAAGCTCGTGCCCGCCGCGTTCACCACCGTCGCCGTGGTGGGGACGTTCCTGTGGGCGGCGCGCCGGAGGGGGCCGTGGTTCGGCGCCGGCGTGGCGGCGCTGTTGGCCGCGGGTCCCGGGCTGCTGTGGTACAGCCACTGGGTGCTGTCGGACGTCCCGTTCCTGGCGCTGACGGTGCTGGCCCTCTGGGCCCTCGAGCACGGGTCGCCGGGGGAGGTCGCGCGGGACGGGGAGGGGGCGGGGCCCCCGGCGGCGGGAGGAGACGGGGGCGCCCCCGGGTCGAAGGGGACCGTCCCCCGGGTCGCGGCGGTCTGGCTCGGGGCCGGGATGGTCGCCGCGGTGCTGGCGTACTTCACCCGCTCCGCCGGGCTGCCGCTCCTCCTGGCGGTGGCCGGGTGGCTCGCCTTCCGGAGGCGGTGGGCGCCGCTGGGCGTGTTCGCGGCCGTGGCGGGCGCTCCGGCCCTGGCGTGGTGGCTCCGGGGGCGTGGCGGCGGCACCGACTACGTCGCCGAGTTCTGGATGGTCGACCCGTACGCCCCCGAGCGCGGCACCATCGGTCCTGGAGGGCTGGTGGGCCGCGCCGCCGACAACCTGGGCCTCTACCTGACCGGTCACGTCCCCGAAGGTCTGATGGGCCGGGCTCCAGGCGCCACGATCATCGGGCTGGCCGTCCTGGCGCTGGCGGTGGTGGGTTGGGGGAGGCTGTGGCTGCCGGCCGGGCGATGGGGGCGCGTCCATGCCGCGGAGCTGTTCTTCCCGCTCTACGCCGGGCTCATCCTGCTCTGGCCCCAGGTCTGGTCCGGCGACCGGTTCGCGTTGCCCCTGTTTCCCCTGGTCCTCTTCTACGCCGGCGACGCCCTCCTCCGGCTGGCCCGGCGGCTCTCCGTGCGGGTGGTGCCGGGGGCGGGGCTCGCGGGACTCCTGCTGGTCGGCGCCCCCGCGCTCCTCTCGTGGGGCGACGCCCGCGAGGAGGCACGGGCCTGCGGCTCCGTGAGCCGGTCGATCGGCGCCGGCCCCTGGTCGTGCTGGGGGGCGCCGTGGGAGGCGTTCGTGGACGCCGCCCGGTGGAGCGGCGCGAACCTGCGCGAGGGCTCCGCGGTGCTCACCCGCAAACCGCGGATCTTCTGGGTCATGGGGGGCACGCCCGGGCGGACGTACCCGTTCACGGCCGACCCGGACCGGTTCCTGTCCTTCGCCGACGAGGCGGGAGCCCGCTACGTGCTGCTGGACGCGCTCGGGCGGCAGGGGCCGGTCTACGTGGGCGGCGTGGTGCGGGCCCTTCCGGGGGCGTTCTGCTCGGTGGCCCCGTTCAGGGGAGGCGGCGGGGGGGAGGGTAGAGCGTCGGCCCAGCTCCTCGGAATCGTCGACCCGGCCCTCGAGGCGGGCGGCGCCCTCGAGCGGGGCCCGGAGGGTCCGGCCCTGCGCATCCCCACCTGCCCCGGGGCGCTCCTGCCCGCCGGGCGCCCCGTGGCGCCCCCGCCCCCGGGGCGGACGATTCCACTCCTCGCGAGGTAGGCGATGGACGCCCGTCCCGGCCGGACCGTTCTCGGGCTCGCCCTCCTGCTGGCGCTGCCGATCCTGCTCCCGGCGCCCGCCGCGGCGCAGGTCGTCCAGGGCCGCGTCTCCGATCTCTCGAGTGGCGAGCCCGTGGACGCCGCCATGGTGGTCCTGCTGGACGTGGAGGGGCGCCGGCGGGCGTCCGCGCTCACCCACGCCAGCGGGCTCTTCCGCCTCGACGCTCCGTCGGCGGGCCTCTTCCGACTGCGGGTGGAGCGCATCGGATTCCGCAGCTCCTACAGCGACTTCCACGAGTTGACGCAGGGGGATACGACGTTCGTCGGCGTGGAGGTGGACGTCCGGCCGATCCCCCTCACCGGGATCGACGTGGAGGGGAGCGGGCGGTGCGAGGTGCGACCGGAGGAGGGGGTCGCGACGGCGCGGGTGTGGGAAGAGGCGCGCAAGGCGCTGGCGGCCGCGGCGTGGACCGACGAGATGGGGCTGTACCGGTACCGCCTCGTCCAGTTCGTGCGTCGTGAGGACCGGCGCGGAAGGGAGGCGGCCCCTCCGGATTCGACGGTGACCGAACGCTTCCTCGGTCCCCCGTTTTCCGCCCCTCCCGTGGACAGCCTGCTGCCGGAGGGTTTCGTCCGGCCCGACGGCGAGGACGTGGTGTACTACGGCCCCGACGCCAACGTCCTCCTCTCCGATCTCTTCCTCGACAGCCACTGCCTGCGGCTCCGTGCGGGGGACGACGAGGCCCGGGGTCTCGTGGGGCTGGCCTTCGAGCCGATCGAGGAGAGCCCCGGCGAGATCCGCGGCGTCCTGTGGCTCGATCCGGCCAGCTCGGAGCTCCGCTGGATCGACTGGGAGTACGTGGAGCTCGGCGACCTCGGGCTCCGCGGCGACGCCGGAGGCCAGGTCGTCTTCGAGGGCCTGCCCAACGGGGCGTGGATCGTGCGCGACTGGGAGATCCGCATGCCGGTGATGGGGGGAGGCGTGCTCTCACGGCGCTCCCGGCGGGTCGGCACCCGCGTGCAGGGAGCCAGGGTGGTGCGGGTGCGGGACGGCCTGGGACGGACGGTATTGTCGGTGGAGAGCGGGGTGGTGTCGGGCGTCGTGGTCGACAGTACCGGTCAGCGCCCGGCGTCGGCCGCGGAGGTCCGGCTCGTGGGGACCGGCCGCACGACCGCGGCCGACTCGGCGGGCGTCTTCCACTTCGCGGGCCTCCCCGACGGAGAGTACCGCGTGGCGGCGACCACCCCGGCGCTGCGCACCCTGGGATGGGAGGGCGAGCCGGTGACGGTCGGGGCCCGACGGGGCCGGATCGCCACGGTCCGGCTGGCGCTGCCCTCCGTGGTGGACGTCGCCCTGCGCGCCTGCGGCTCCGTGGACTCCGGGCACGACGGGATCCTCCTGGGCACCGTCCAGGACGCCGCGCTCCGGACGGTCGCCGCCGGCGCGTCGGTACGGGTCGGCTGGGTCGCCGGGGCCGGAGAGGTGGGCGGGCAGTCCGGCGCCGAGCCGCGGTCGGGGGACGTCGAGGAAGGCGGCCGGGTGGAGGTCGAGACCGTCACGGATGCCGGCGGCCGCTACCTCGTGTGCGGCGTTCCACGGGGCCGTCCAGTGACCGTGGACGTCGGCGTCGGGCACGGGCCGTCGACGACCTTCACCTTCGTCCTGTCGCCGGGCGTGCGCCTCCGGGTCAGGGACGTGACGCTTCCGGGAGGCTGAGCCACGGGCGCCCCGCTAATCCTCCACCGCGAGCTCGCCGTCCCGCCGGTCGCCGTACAGCACCGCCAGCGCCACCGCGAAGGCCACGTGGTCGGTCAGCGTGTCCTCGGCGGGGTCGTACCCCTCGAAGAGGGCGGGGAGGAGCGGCACGCGGCTGTGGGGTGCCGCCCGCCCGAGGAGGCGCGGGAGCCCACCCCAGGGTGACACGGCGTACTCGAGGGCGCCGTACAGGAGACCGCGGGCCAGGGGGCGGCCGGCCAGGCGTGGCTCGACGATGGCCGCGTACACCAGGCCACGCGCGGCGCCGGCGGCCAGGGCCTCGGCGAGCTCGTCGTCCAGCCCGGGTGGCTCTCCGTCCAGCAGCGGCCGGACGAGCTGGTGCACCAGGGCGGCCCCGGCGCCGGAGAGGCCGGCCCGCAGCAGGCTTCCCACCCCGGGTCGGCGGGCGGGCCAGAAGTCCAGCACCTTGGCGGCGATGGCGCCGGTGCTCGCGGTGAGCAGCGCCTGCTTGGCGTCGCCCGGCCGCTTCCCGTCCTCCGACTCGCCCCGGGCTGGACGGCGCCGGCCGCCCTCGTCATCCTTGGCGCGGTGGGGCAGGCGCTCCGCGAGGGAGCGGAGGTGGGACGGCGAGGAGGACGCGCGGGCGCGCTCCAGGGCGAAGCCCAGACGATACCAGAGGGATCCGGGCTCGGCGTTTCCTTCGCTCTCGGATCGATCGGCCATGGACGGGGAGCTCGATGAGGTTGAACGGAGGTCTGGAACTGTGAGGCCACCGGGGCCCGGTCCCATGGACCGCGCCCGCCCATTCCGGTACCCGCCGGTGGGCGGTGGGCTCCGGCGGGTCGCGTGGGTGGCCCTCCTCGGGCTTCTCCCGACCTCGCCGGTCCGGGCCCAGGCGCCTCCGCCCGACGGCCCATGGACCACGGTCGAGAGCGAGCACTTCCGGGTCACCTACCCGGCGGGCCTGGACGATCTCGGGCTCGAGGCCGCAGCCCGGGCCGAGCGGGCGTGGGACCGTCTGGCCGAGGCGTTCGTCGATCCGCCGTCGGGACGCACCGAGATCCTCCTCACCGACCACGTCGACGTGAGCAACGGGTCGGCCAGGGTGACCCCGTTCAAGCAGATCACGGTCTACGCCCGGCCACCGGTGGACGGCTTCGGCCTGTCGCACTTCGACGACTGGCTCGAGCTGGTCCTGACCCACGAGCTCACCCACGTCTTCCACCTGGACGTCTCGGGTCCCCTCGGGCGCCTGCTGCGCGGCGTCTTCGGCGAGGTGCCGGCGCCGTGGCCCTTCTTCCCCCAGCTCGGCACCCCCCGCTGGACCATCGAGGGGATCGCGACGTGGTACGAGTCCGAGCTCAGCGAATCGGGGCGCGTCCGCGGTAGCTACCACGACATGGTGGTCCGCACGGCCGCGCTCGAGGGGCGCTTCGAGGGCATCGACCAGGCGTCGGGCGAGTCGCCCGCCTGGCCCGACGGGGAACGTCCCTACATCTACGGGTCGCTCTTCTTCGACTACCTCCTGAGCGCGTACGGGCCCGACCGACTGGGGGCGTTCGTGGAGGCGGTGGGAGACCAGATCTTCCCCTACCGGCTCAACGCTGCGGCGAAGGAGGCGTTCGGGGTGTCGTTCAGCGACTCCTGGGACGCGTGGCGCGAGGAGACGCTGGAGCGCGCGGCCGCGCTCGAGGTGGAGTTGACGTCCCGCCACCCCCTGACGCCGACCGAGACGGTGACCCGCGGCGCTCGCGTAGCCCTCCACCCCCGGGTCGCCCCCGACGGGGGGGCGTTGGTCTACGCCCGCGCCGACGGGAGG